>CANIHL010000036.1 GCA_947467375.1 Acidimicrobiaceae bacterium
CCCAGATCAACACCACATCACCTTGTTTCATGTGTGCGCCGTTTGGTGAAACGAGCATGCGATAGCTGGTGCTGTTGCACAACGCGTTTACTGCTGCTTCTTCCCACGACAAATGCTCAGGCTTTGGCATCAGTTGGTTTGCCTTCACCACACTCAGGTCGGCGAGGCCACCAAAGTTTGTTTCGTAACCCCAAATGCGTTGGTTGCTACCAAGCATGGAGTCGTTGTGTGACGATGGGTCTTGATCGTCTACGTGATTGCAATGCACCGTAATTCGGTCGCCCGGTTTCCAGTTGCGAACTGCTGAGCCAACACGCAACACCACGCCCGATGCGTCGCTACCGATGATGTGATACGGAAGGTCGTGGCGCTTTGCCCATTCGCTTTCGCGAGCAAGGCGAGTGAGAGCACTAAATGTGGAAATTGGTTCGAAAATGCTGCTCCACACCGTGTTGAAGTTGATGCTGCTAGCCATGACCGCAATCAATACTTCGTCTGGCGCAATCTGAGGAACTGGAACTTCTTGAATGTGCACGCTCTTGCGCGGGTCTTTGTCGGCTGAAGCCACACCAGCAAACATCTCTTGCTCGTCCTTGCGCACTACAGCTGCGCGGTACGTCTCGGGGATCTGTAATGCCTCAAATGCCTTCGTGTCGGCATTGTTTTCGATGGCTTCGAGGATGCTTTTCATGGGTTAGAGGGTAGTGAGCAAATCCGCCTACGCTCTAGTCATGCCAGGTTCATACATCATCGCCGGAGCCCGTACCCCTATTGGGAAAATGAGTGGAGCACTCGCCTCGTTTTCTGCTGCAGACCTTGGCGGATTCGCCATTGCCGCAGCGTTGCAACGCGCAGGCGTTGCACCACACGAAGTGGAACACGTGATTATGGGTCAAGTGCTCATGGCTGGTCAGGGCCAAGTGCCTTCGCGCCAAGCCGCTTCAAAAGCCGGCATTCCTATGAGCGTGCCAAGCATCAACATCAACAAGGTGTGCTTGTCGGGACTGAACTCCATTTACTTGGCAGACCAAATGATTTCGAGTGGCGAAGCAGACATTGTTATTGCGGGCGGAATGGAAAGCATGACCAATGCTCCGTACCTTGCAATGGGTGCACGCAGTGGTTTCCGTTTCGGTGACGTGCAATTGCTAGACGCAATTCAACGCGATGGTTTGTGGTGCGCATTTGATGCCTGCCTCATGGGCCTTGGCACCGAGCATTACGCAGCCGGTGACATCAGCCGCGATGTGCAAGATGATTTAGCAATGAAGAGCAACCAGCGTGCAGCAGCTGCGATTGCAGCAGGACGACTTGCAGACGAGATTGTTCCTATTTCTATTCCGCAACGCAAAGGCGACCCGTTGGTGATTGACACCGATGAAGGTGTGCGCGCAAGCACCACCATGGAATCACTTGGTTCGTTAAAGCCAGCATTCGACAAAGACGGAACCGTTACCGCAGGTAACGCCAGCCAAATTAGCGACGCAGGCTCGGCCATTGTGATGATGTCGAAACGCGAAGCTGAACGACGTGGCGTGAAGCCGCTTGGCGAATTTGTTTCGTACGGAATGGTTGCCGGCCCAGACAACGCATCGTTGTTGCACCAACCAAGTCGCAGCATTATGAAAGCGCTCGAGCGCGCTGGCAAAAAAGTGAGCGACGTTGACCTCTTTGAAATTAACGAAGCATTTGCTGCAGTAGGAATTGCATCGATGCGCGAACTTGGAATTTCGGATGACATCGTGAACGTGAACGGTGGAGCAATTGCTCTTGGACACCCAATCGGCATGAGCGGTAACCGACTCGCACTTACGTTGTTGCATGAATTGCAACGTCGTGGTGGTGGCATGGGTGCAGCAGCGTTGTGCGGTGGCGGCGGACAAGGCGATGCCCTCGTTGTACGCACGGTCTAAAGACCTCGGTTTTTCCCTCGTTTTAGGCGGCCTTGTTGGCCTGGTAGGTGCTGGCGTTGCCGTTGCGTTTTTGAAGGCGTTGTCGTTTGCCAATGATGCACGTGTAAATAACGGCTGGCTTATTTACTTGCTGCCTGTTGCGGGTTTGGTAATCGGTCTTACGTATCACCACTTTGGCAATCATGTATCACGCGGCAGCAACTTGGTATTGGAAGAAATTCACGAGCCTGGCGCAGGTGTTCCACGACGCATGGCGCCAATGGTGTTTGCAGCAACGTTTGTTTCACACTTGTTTGGTGCTTCTACTGGGCGCGAAGGTGCGGGAATTCAAATTACGTCCAGCATTGTGGATGGTGTTGCTCGAATGTTTTCGCCGTCGCTTGAAACTCGTCGATTGCTATTGATTACTGCAATTGCTGCAGCATTTGGTGGTTTGTTTGGAGTGCCCATTGCCGGTGTGGTGTTTGCACTGGAGTTTCAGGAGTCTGGTCACATTCGATACGAAGCCATTCTTTCTGCGTTAACTGCAGCTCTCGTAGCGTTTTACGCCGTTGAGTCGTTCAACCTGGAACACCTCACCGAAAATGCACTCGGCCCTATTGATATCAACGCAACACTCGTGTGGAAGTTGGTAGTGCTTGCTGCTGTAAGTGCTGCACTTGCAATGTCGTTCGTAAAAGCGACACACTTTGTGCACAAAACCGCTGCTCGTTTCATTACGTGGCCTCCGCTGCGCCCAGTAGTTGGAGCATTTCTCGTGCTGGCACTTGTTGCACTATCGGGTTCACGCGATTACCTAGGACTTTCTGGCCCACTTGCACGCCAAGCATTTATTGGTGCAACAGGAATAACTGCAGCAGCATTTGCATGGAAGTTTGTGTTCACCAGCATCAGTTTGGGCACAGGGTTCATTGGTGGAGAAATGGTTCCGCTGTTCATTATTGGCGCGCTCGCAGGCGCACAAGTTGCAACCGTGCTCGGTGCGTCAGTTCCACTATTCGCAGCAGTTGGCATGGTGGCAACATTTAGTGCAGCAGCCAATGCACCAATAGCTTGCGTGATTATGGGTATTGAGTTGTTTGGTGCAAATGCATTAATTCCGTTCACCATTGCGTGCGTACTGTCGTATGCCGTAAGCGGGCACGGTGGCATTTACAGCGCGCAAAAACGTAATGCAATAAGGCATTAGCCGTCCATAAGTGGCACATATAGTGTCAGGCGTGTCTTTACCCGATTCGCCAGGCTCAACGAGATTTTCGTTTCCCTGGAAGTTGTCACTCACGCTTTACGGCCTATCTTTTTTGCCCAACCTTCTTTCGATGAATGCACTCTTTTGGGATGACTGGACATGGTTCAATCACCAAACGGGCAAATTGCTGAAAGCGAATTACACCGGAAGCGGCAATGCACCATGGCGCACATGGATTGAAATATATGTATTCCAATCATCGCTGCCAGTTTTTCGAATTGTTTCCCTCATTGGATATTTCGCCGTTGGATACTTTTTATTCCACATTTTGAAACGTTCGAAGTTGTTCAATGCACATCAATTAGTTGCAATTACTCTGCTCTTTCTTGTGATTCCAGTTAACTCGGCCCGTATTTCAATTGCGAATAATAAATATGGTGTTGATCTCTTTTTCTTCTTCTTGGCTTGGTACTTATATGAAACCAAGAGCCACAAACTCGCCAAAGTGTTTGCGTTTGTGTTTTTCTTTATGAGCTATTCGACTCTTCCATTCCCAACATTTACCCTGCTGCCCATTCTGTATCACGTGATGTTGAAGTCCCCGAAAAACACTCGTGAATACATACGGGAGTTTGCAAACACCATTCCCTTAATGCTGTTACCAATTTGTTACCTTGCGCTGCGGCAAATCTATTGGCCTCCTATGGGTGGTCTTGTGGATATGTACACGCCGCAGGTGAGCGGCATAGCGAGATCGCTGATATTTGTTTTGATCTGTTCAATTCCTCTTGCGTTACTTCTTGCATCAGCAAAATTCCGCGGCATTGTAAAGCCAAATTTGCTCGTGGCTGCCGGGTGTTTTTCGGTTTCCATTGCTGCAGTTCCGTACATGGTTGGTGGTCGCTTGGTTGACATCTCAGATTGGCTTATTGCCTTCGTTCCCAACTTCAGCGATTGGGATTCACGTAATCAGCTCACTCTCCCGTTGGGAATTGCGCTCATCGTTGTGGGTTCCATGAAGATGGAAAAAGTTGAAAAGTTAAGGTGGAATACATACCCAGTACTCACCACCGTGTTTGCAGTATGCGTCGTTCTCAACCTTACGTTCGCTCAAGAGCATTTTCTTGACAGCAGAAAACAAGTTGCTGTTGTAGAAGCGATGGCATCAAACCCGGATTTAAAATCTGTGCGAGCGATCTATGTCGACGACCAAGCAATACGATTCAATTCTCGAGGCAGGCTCATTCGATCGTATGAATGGGAAGGAATGCTGGACAAAGCCCTTGGTACAAAGTCGATACGGGTTTCCTATCTTCAGTATCCAAATTGCAAAGAATTTAAACCTGACGCAATCGTGCACATCAGTTCGCCAAATGGTCGGCTGGAGTCGACCTTGCGAGGAAAAGTTGTTATTGATCTATCGGTTGAAAAAATCGATCCTTGCAATAACTAGCCTTCAATTTCGCGACGCCCTTCAAGCGCTCGGCCAAGCGTAAGTTCGTCGGCATATTCCAAGTCGCCACCAACCGGCAAGCCACTGGCAATACGCGTTACCCGTAGCCCGAGCGGCTTCAGCAAGCGAGCCAAATACATAGCCGTTACGTCGCCTTCAGTGTTTGGGTTCGTGCACAAAATGATTTCGGTAATGCCTTCGTCGTCGAGACGGGCCAATAGTTCGCGGATTTTGAGTTGATCGGGGCCGATGCCTTCTAGCGGGTTCATTGCACCAAGCAGCACGTGATACCGACCGCGGAACTCCCCCGTTTTTTCGATAGCGACAATGTCGCGGGATTCTTCCACCACACACAACACCGTTTGGTCGCGGCGCGAGTCGTCGCAAATGTGACACACCGATCCTTCAGAAAAGTTGAAGCACTTCTGACAAAACTGCACCAGTGCTTTTGCTTCGGTAATTGCGCTCGCCAGTTTTTCTACGTCATGCGCATCGGTCTTCAACAAATGAAACGCAATGCGTTGCGCCGACTTCGGGCCAACGCCCGGCAAACGACCCAATGCGTCAATGAGTGTTTGCATTGCAGTGGTGTACGCAGATGCCATTGCCGAAATGCCTTGCTAGTTATTTCTTTTTTGCTTGATCAATGACTTGTGAACCAGGGAACGCTTTGGTCAACTGATCCATTGCTGATGGCATGGCTTTGTTTGGTGCATCCACAATTTCGCTGCGATCTACTTCGTCTGAAATTTCAGTTTCTTGCACCTTTGGTCGAGCATTGCGGCCAGTTGGCGATGTTGCATCTTTGTCGACAGAGAATTCGATAGCCAGCGTGCGACCAGTAACGGTTTCGAGTTGTGTAACAACAACTGGAACATGTTCTAATGCCTTCTTCATATGCATTTCGTTTGGCGCGGCTAACGACAACGTGGTGTCATTGCACGATTGCGGAGTAACAGCCGAATACAACGCGCGTACAAATGGCTTCAATCCGGTAAGTACTTCTGGCCACTTGGCAACTACTTGTGAATCGGATGCTGGCTCTGATGGCTTCGTTGGTTGTGCAGGCGCTGGCGCAGGCGCAGGTGTGGCAACTGCTGGTTGCGCAACAGGTGCAGGTGTGTTGGCTTGTGGCATGCGTGCCTTGCCACCCACTTGCACTTTGCCCGTTGCGGGGTTAACCGGAACAGGTTTTGCTACCGGGCCTGTTGCATCCGCTGTGCGCACTACACCAGCTTCCAAACGCTCGAGACGACCAATGATTGCTGCAATATCGCCACCCAAAGTTTGGTTGGTCAGTTTTACCAATGACACTTCGAGCAACAAACGTGCATCGGGTGCATGGCGCATTTCAATGAGTGATTCGCCCAATACTTCAATGCTGCGCACCAATGTGCTCGCGCCAAGTTTGCGCGCTTGGTCGGCAACAATTGTTGCGCGTTGCTCCGGCAGCTGCACAAGTTCTGGTGCCATGATCGACAAGAAGCACTCGCGCAAGTGGCGAACGATCTCTTCGGTCAGTGAACGCGGGTCGTTGCCCTGCTGAATGGAAAAAGCAGTTGCTGCAAGTGCGCGCGCTGGGTCTTGTTCGCTGATGGCTTCAATGAATTCATCTGACGACATCTGCTCGCCAACTTCGCCGCCACCGGCTGCAATCAGTTCAAGTGCCGAAAGCGTGTCGCGAGCGGAACCGCCGCCTTGTACAAGCACGTGAGCAATTGCATCTTCGCTGACTTTTAGGTTGGCGTCTTTGATAACCCAACGCACATGTTCTTCGAGGTCGTGCAGTGGCAACAAATGAAACTGCAAGTGCTGCGTACGCGAGCGAATGGTTTCGCTTACCTTCTGCGGGTCGGTAGTGGCCAACACAAACACCACGTGTGGTGGTGGTTCTTCAAGCGTTTTCAGCAGCGCTGCTTCTGCTGCCTTCGACAACATGTGCACTTCGTCCAAAATAAATACACGGTGGCGACCAGGGTTGCCAAGCGAAGAGCGCTCAATAAGGTCGCGCATGTTTTCAACACCGTTGTTGCTGGCTGCGTCCAGTTCTAAAACGTCGTATGAGTTACCGCTGTCGATGGAACCGCACGAGTTGCAAATGCCACATGGTTCGCCTTCTTCGGGTGACTCGCAGTTCAACACCTTGGCCAGAATGCGAGCCGTTGAGGTTTTGCCCGTGCCACGTGGGCCAGAGAACAAATAGGCCTGACCTTCGCGATGATTAATGACGGCATTGCGCAGGGCGCGGACCACATGCTCTTGACCCTTCAGCTCGTCGAAGCGACGAGGGCGATAGCGACGGTAAAGAGATTGGACAGCCATTGCCTGCGAGCCTACCTACGAGGTGGTTCACGGTCAGATTTGGCTACCGTCTAGGTGACGCCATGACGAAAATCCTGCCTGTTCTACGCCGTAAATCGGTCCGCCTGGTGTGTGGCCTTGGCCTCCTTGCCGCAGTCGCCGGCACGTTTGCTCCCTCAGCCTTTGCCGCCGCTGGCCCTAACGAAGTCATCTCGTCGAACCCTGCTTCGGGTGACACTTTGCAGGTGTATCCAAAATCGATCCAACTCAACTTCCGATCCGTAGTGGAAGGCGAATTGAAGGCTGAACTCTTGTGTGGACCGAACGCCGATATCGCGGTCGCATTAAACCCACCCGTCACACAAGACAATTTGGTTTTTGGTATTCCATTACAAGGTCAACAACCCGAAAACGGTCAGTGCGTTATTAAGTGGAGCATCGCATCGTCGAACTCGGCAGGGTCGATTGCATTTGCGCTTAACGTCACCCAAGACAACACCGCCGTTGCAACTGAAACCACGGTTGTTTCGCCTGGTGAATCGGTGGCAGCAATCGGCGAAACCGTCACCACATTTTCAGGTGCTGGTCGCAAGACCGGAATCGTGTTGGGTTTGTTGCGCATTGCCGAGTACTTGTTTGTGTCTGCATTATTTGGCGGACTGATTTTGATGTTGCTTGCGTGGCCAGAAGGAACCGAGTACCCAATTTGTTTGCGCTTCTTCAAACTGACGTGGTTGCTTTCGATTGTGACCATGTACTTAATCGTGGCCATGAATACGTTCCGTCATTCCAACGAAGGGTTCGCTAGTGCTCTTAGCCCGTTTAGTTGGTTTGGTCACACAGGTGGCAGTGCTGGCGCAATATTGATTTTGCGATTTGTGTTAGTTGCTGCAGCGTTTTGGGTTGCATTTGACCCGGAGAAAATCGTTGACCCAACAACACAAGTTCCTGCACTCACCATCGTGACCTTGATGATGGCAACGTATGGATTGACTCGTGTTGGCCAGAATGTTCCTTTCTTGAATTACGTATTCGGAGTTGGACACGCATTAAGTATTGGGTTGTGGCTAGGTGGAATGATTTTGTTGGTGCGCACCGTGCTTACTGCTCCAGGTGATTCCGACCTTGTTCAAGCGGTGCTCGGTTTCACCAAAATTTCTGGACCACTCATGATCGTTGGCGTAATCACCGGATTCATTCAAATGCTGTTACTTGACGGTTTAGCAATTTTCACTTCTGGTCATGGCCGACTTGGAATTTTGGGCATGGTGTTTAGCGCACTCATGATTTTCCTTGCGTTAATGCTGAAGAATTTCGTCGCTACCAAGTTTGCGCGCATTGAAAACCTGACTGGAAAAATGGCTTGGCGGTTGCGCCGCGTTCTGACTGCAGAAATCGTCATCGGCATTGTGGTGCTTGCACTCACATCGTGGATGATTCCGATGAAGCCACCACAAGCAAATGCTGCAGTCATTAAGTCGAGTGTTGCCTATGAGTTTCGTGAAGAACTACAAAACGATCGCTTCCACATTGTGTTGTCTATTTCGCCAGCAACAACTGGCACGAATGCCATGCGTATTGAATTGTTGAACCCCAAGCGCGTCAACAACTTCACCATCAAGTTGATTCCACCAGACCCAGCGTTCGAGGGCATCGAAATCAACGTGCCGTTGAAGCGTCGTGGCGCAGCCATTGTTGCTTACGACGGACTCTTCAATTTGAAGGTGGCCGGCGTGTGGTCCATTGAAGTCACGGGCGCCACCACCACTGGTGAAATGGTTCCACTTGCCACCACGCTTACCGTGGTGCAGTCGACCACCCCCGAAACCACTGTTCCTGAGACAACAGTTCCAGCAGTTACTACCACTACCGTCGGCGGCTGAACCCCGCTTGGGCACTAGCGTCTAGCGCGTGAGTAGCAACGCCATGGACGCCAAACTGCAAGACCTTCAAGCCCGCAAAGAACAGGCGTACAACGCCGGTTCGCCACGCTCGGTAGAGCGTCAACACGAAAAGGGCAAGCTGCTCGCACGCGAGCGCATTACTACCCTGCTCGACCCCGAAAGCTTTCACGAACTCGACTTGCTTGCGCGTCACCGTGCGCATGCAGCAGGTCTTGAAGAGCGCCCGTACACCGACGGTGTGATCACCGGCTGGGGAACCATCGACGGACGCAAAGTGTTTGTGTACAGCCAAGACTTCACCGTGTTTGGTGGAGCGCTCGGCGAAGTATTTGCTGAAAAAATTCACAAGTTGATGGACTTAGCGCTGAAAGTTGGCGCGCCAATTATTGGTTTGAACGACGGTGCAGGTGCGCGAATTCAAGAAGGCGTGGTGTCGCTTGCCAGTTACGGCGGCATCTTCCATCGCAACGTGCAGGCATCGGGAGTTATTCCACAAATTTCGGTAATTCTTGGACCATGCGCAGGTGGTGCTGTGTATTCACCAGCCATGACCGACTTTATTTTCATGGTGCGCGAAACCAGCCACATGTTTATTACTGGTCCAGACGTTGTAAAGACAGTAACCGGCGAAGAAGTAACGCTTGAAGAACTTGGTGGCGCAATGAGCCACGCTTCGAAGAGTGGCGTTGCAACATTTGTGAGTGCCGACGAACAGTCGTGCTTGCAAGACGTTCGCTACTTGTTGAGTTTCTTGCCACAAAACAATTTGTCTGAAGTTCCTGCAGGCGATGCAACCGATGACCCAACGCGGTTGTGTGAATCGTTGCGCACCATTCTTCCTGCCTCGGCTAACCAGCCGTACGACATGAAGAAAGTTATTGCCGAAGTCATGGACGACGGCGAGTTTTTCGAATACTTCCCACATTGGGCAAAGAGCATTGTGTGCGGTTTCTCACGCTTGAACGGCCAAGCAGTTGGTGTTGTTGGTAACCAGCCAATGGTGTTGGCAGGCGTGCTCGACATTGAAAGCAGTGAAAAGGCTGCGCGGTTCGTGCGCACATGCGATGCATTCAACATTCCAATCGTCACGTTCGTCGACGTTCCCGGATTCCTTCCTGGAGTAGACCAGGAATACGGCGGCATCATTCGCCACGGTGCAAAACTGCTGTACGCATATTGCGAAAGCACCGTGCCACGCATTCAAGTAATTACGCGCAAGGCCTACGGCGGCGCATATGTGGTGATGAACTCAAAGTCCATTGGTGCCGACCTCGCATACGCATGGCCAACCGCAGAACTTGCGGTAATGGGCCCACAAGGCGCTGTTGAAATTGTGTATCGCCGTGAATTACAACAAGCAGCAGACCCTGTTGCTCGCCGCGCCGAATTAGTAAACGAATACACCGAGAGGTATTCGAACCCCTATGCGGCAGCTGAACGTGGTTATGTTGACGACGTTATTGACCCAGCAGAAACACGCATCAAGCTCATCGCCGGTTTTGAAATGTTGAAGTCGAAGCGCGAAGAGTTGCCACGCCGCAAGCACGGCAACATGCCGCTGTAGGCCTGCAATGCAACACAGCGTCACACCCAACCCAACCGTCGAAGAAGCAACAGCGATTGCTGCTGCAATTGAAGCGTTGTGGCCGAAAGTTGGACCATCGGTTCAGCGTGAACCACTGCATACCGCATGGCGTTTCAGTGGTCGCTGGTGGAATGACTCTGCTGTCACTCGACGCACACGACCTGGCTTTTAGTTTTAGCGGCAACTGCCAATGAGCGGGCCACTTTCCGATATTCGAGTTCTTGATATTTCCACGGTGCTTGCCGGACCAAACTGCGCTCGATATTTAGCCGACTTCGGCGCCGACGTCATCAAGGTTGAGCGACCAGACACCGGCGACTCACTTCGTGGCATGGCTTGGCGCGACCCACGAGACGGCAGTGGCTTGTGGTGGAAATTGGTCAATCGCAATAAACGAAACATCGCGCTTGACCTCAAGAATGCGGACGACCGTGAACTGTTTTTGAAATTGCTCGACGATGCAAACGTGTTGGTCGAAAACTTTCGACCGGGAACACTTGAACGCCTTGACCTTCACCCCGACATGCTGATTGCACGTAACCCAAAACTGGTTGTCGTTCGCGTTTCAGGTTTCGGACAAGACGGGCCATATGCAAAACGACCAGGCTTTGCTTCCATTGCCGAATCGATGGCAGGCCTCGCCGCAATCAGTGGTGAGCCAGACGGCCCGCCGATGCTGCCTGCAATTGCACTCACCGATGAAGTGACGGGAATTACCGCTGCGTTTGCTGCAATGGTCGCCTTGCACTCGGGCGTTGGTCAGATTGTGGATGTGAACTTGCTGACCACCATTTTCCAAATGATGGGCCCGGTCATTTCGTTGTTCAAGCTTTCGGGTGAATTGCAGCCGCGACTTGGCTCTGGTCTGCCGTACACCGTTCCGCGCGGTGTCTATCAGTGTGTGGATGGCAAGTGGGTAGGCGTATCTGCATCGAGCGACACCGTTGCTGCACGCGTGATGAAAATTCTTGGCTTAGACACCGATGAGCGATTCACCACATTTGGCGGGCGCATGGAACATCGTGAATTGTTGCAAGAGCTCATGGGTAAATGGTGTGCAACGCGAACTCGCGATGAAGTAGTCGCAATATTTGAAGAGGCCGAAGCTGCTGTTGGGCCTGTGTTTGATATGTCCGATATTGCGAATGATCCGCACTATGCGGCGCGCAACATGATTCAAATTGTTGGTGACACCCCAATGCAGGGTCTGATCGCGGCGTTATCTAAAACACCTGGAGTGTTACGAGATGAAGGTCATGCACTAGACGCTGATCGCGACGACATCGCGACAAACGGCTGGAAAAACAACACTATTTAGCGAGCGCTACAGCAATTGCGTTCTGCACAACTGGAGCAGCAAGCATGCTTCCTTCAACCGAGAGATGGTCAGCGTCTTCCAGCATGAACTGTTTGCCTATTTTTTGCGTACATGTTTCGGCATTGCAAAACAGATCGTCAAAGTTGAGAACCGGCGCGAGGAACGGATACAGGGCTGCCGTGTTTACTTCGACTTCATTAATTGGTGCTCGACGAGCAATCACCGTTGCGCGATCTTCTTGGACTCCATTTTTTCTTAGTAACGAAATGTCGTAGCGCAGATCGTATTCAAACGATGGAGGCGGTTGAACCAGCATTACCTTTGCTTGCAATGGTGCAAGAGCATCAAACGTTCTTGTCAGCTCATAGCCCCAAGCATCACGGGTTTTTTCCAACGTGAAGTCGGCCAACGGCACGTGTGTGTACAGCGTGTTCATGTTTGCAATCATCACCAGTTTTGGTTGCAATTGAGACAACGCAGCAAATACATTTTGTCGCCAGCCGATGCATTCAAGTGTCGGTGAAAACGGCGAGTCAAACGCCAAGAACGAACAGCCGGGCAGCGAAAACACATATGCATTTAATGCTTCAGCGTTTGCCGCTGAAACAAACCCGTCACTGAGTGATCGCGCCATGCTGTCACCAACCAAAACCGCTGTACCCGTGCCACCCGGCGTGAGATATGGGCATGAATGTGCGGTGTCGATAGCAAATTCTTCTGTAGCGCACGGCTTTTCAATAATGTGCGCCGAGATTTCTTCGGGCTTATGACCAGCGACGTATTTCCCAATTGCTGGAGTTACAAACGTCATCAATCCGTATACGAGTAATGCGACTGCTACGAATCCACCGACCAACCGACCAAAGTTCACACGAGGCAGACGCAACCCATCACGGATTGGACGCTCTACCCACCGAAACTGCACCCAGCCAAACATCATGGACAACACAAAGGCCGCAAGTGTGACCGTGCGGCTGCGATTAAACGTAGTGATGAGCAACACCCAAATTGGCCAGTGCCATAGGTACACGCTGTATGACCAATCGCCAATAACGGTGAGAGGTTTCATCGACAACACTCGACTAACCAGCGGGCAAAACTCACCACCGAGCAGCACAAGCGATGTTCCCAATACCACCAAGATGGTCGCGCTGGTATTGGTTGCAGTGTCGGTGCCATGTTCGTAACCAGGAGTAATCGTTGCCAAGCGAACGGCCATTGCTGCCGTAAGTGCGCCTGCCAACCAAAAAGTACTGCTTAATACACGCAATTTCTTCACCAATAGGGAGCGCACGGCAAGCGCCACACCAACTCCCGCAACAAACTCCCACGTCCGAGTAAGCGGTGAATAAAACGCCAGTCGCTCAGGAGAAATATTGCGAGTAATGAGTGGACGAAACCACGAATAGTCGTTCACGGTTGGACCTTCAATTGAAAACCACACAAATAGTCGACACGTTATGTATATGGACGCAACAACAAGTAGCCAAGCCATCAACTTGCCAACTTTTATCCCAAACTTGCTACGAATGGCCAACAATCCAACAATCACTAACGGCCACAGCAGATAAAACTGCTCCTCCACTGCTAGCGACCAAAAGTGCATGAGTGGATTTGATTTTGGATCTAGTGAAAAATAGTTGCGAGACATCAGCATGAAGTTGGACGAATACGTTGCTGCGCCAACCAGCATTTGCGATGTGGTTTGTTGAGGCCCGAATGGGCTCATGAGCACTACCGACGCAAACACCGTAAGCAGCGAAACTGCCGCAACACCAGGCAATAGTCGACGCACTCGTCGACGCAAAAAATTCTTCCAGCTAAAAGACTGTGAACGATCAATTTCGCGAAGCGTTGACGACGCAATAACAAACCCTGAGATGACGAAAAACATGTCAACTCCCAGATACCCACCCTGAATTCGCGTTTCAAAGTGAAACAACAACACGAGCAAAACAGCGATCGCCCGCAAACCTTGGATGTCTGTTCGGAACCCAGAGGTACGCACTACTAAATGTTCCTCACAATGGCAATGCTACAAACGGTGACACTGGTGCACCCGGCAGGACTCGAACCTACAACCTTTTGATCCGTAATCAAATGCTCTATCCATTGAGCTACGAGTGCAAACTTCGACATCAGTGTAACCGCCCAATTTCGCTGCCGACAACAGCAAATGGCTACTCCCAGGGACCCCAGCCGTTGTTGCGTTGATACATGCGGTACGCGGCAATTGCGTTTAGTCGTGGGTTAAAGAGGTCGCGTGCAGAATTTACGCCAACGTTTGGCAGCCATGTTTTATGCCAGCGGTAATAAATCTGGAACAACCCATAGCAACATCCAGAACCACTGACTGCACCCGGTCGTAATTTGCTTTCACGTTGGGCAATGGCAAGTGCGCGTTCCTCTAACTCATCTGGCCATGCATCACGAATGAATTGAATGACTTCAGCCCGTGTGAAGTTTTGTGCCGGAGGCGCAACTTGTGCGGGTGCGGGTACACACACCGTATTTCCGACCAGCAATTTCGTCGTTTTTTTCGCGTTGTTTAGCGTCAACACTTTGCGCAAATTGGTGTTGTTCTTTTCCGCAATACGCCACCAGGAGTCGCCGCTCTTCACGGTGTACGTTGCGGAACAATTTGCCGCCTGCGCCGATGGCGCGACAGCTCCAAGACTGCACGAAGCAATCACTGCGCAAACGAGGACACGCCTCATGCGATTAACCATGGCGGAGAGGGTGGGATTTGAACCCACGGTCCGGTTTACCCGGACAACGCCTTAGCAGGGCGCCCCATTCGGCCGCTCTGGCACCTCTCCTAGAAAAGCCTTACGAATGAGGTGTTGAGTGTACTGGCGGAACGGGAGGGATTCGAACCCCCGGGCCTATTAAGCCGTCCGCTTTCAAGGCGGATGCGTTTGTCCACTCTGCCACCGTTCCGTTCAGAAACGCTAGCGGGCAATTCGCTCTCTCAGCGCGGTAACCCAGTCATCTGCTTCTTTCCATCTGGCGTCTGCATGTTCGCGCGCCGAATGAGCATGTTCGCCACTTGCAGGGTACGAACCGAGGAATTTCACTGCACCTTGTTTGGCGCGAAGCTCGCGCAACACGTCAGCCATCAATTCGTCTTTTACGTGACCATCTGCATAAATGACGA
>CANIHL010000037.1 GCA_947467375.1 Acidimicrobiaceae bacterium
CAATTGCTTGACCTTTGATGCTGCATTGTCAGTAAGTGTGATCATGGACCAAATGCTACCCGTGTTCCCTTGCAAGGTAAAGAGCGCAGCACTACAAAATTTCAGGCTTCACGATAGGTTTTAGCCATGTCCAGCCCCCAGGTGGCTCCACCAACAGCGCATGAAGTAACCGAGCTATTGCGTGCTGTCATGGACCCAGAGCTTGGCGACAACATTGTGGATTTGGGTATGGCCGGCGAGGTAACGGTAAGCGCCGAGGGCTTGGTGTCTATAGCCATGAAGCTCACCATCAAAGGCTGCCCACTTCGAGTGCAAATAAGAAACGACATTGAATCGCGCGTGTTGGTGCACCCTGGCGTTACCAAAGTAACCATCGACTGGGGTGAGATGACCGCAGACGAACGCACCGCGGTCATGACCCGCGCCAGATGGAACGCAAAAGAGCAGGCAAGCGATACTCAAGTTCCTATTAATGCACGTGTGCTGGCAATTGCCAGTGGCAAAGGCGGCGTTGGAAAAAGTTCCGTCACGGTAAACCTTGCTGCAGCAATTGCCGAACAAGGAAACATCGTTGGTGTGCTCGATGCTGACATCTGGGGTTTTTCCATTCCGCGAATGTTGAACATGCCCGATCGCTTGGAAGCGAAACGGGTCGAGGGAAGTGACAAGCCGCGCATTATTCCAAATGAACGCAAAGTTGGCACCGGCTTGTTGAAAGTGGTGTCAACAGGAATGTTGGTAGAAGACGAAGGCACGGCGCTCATGTGGCGCGGCCTCATGCTGACAAAGGCTGTTGAACAGTTTTTGAACGATGTGCAGTGGGGCGAACTTGATTACTTGCTCATTGACATGCCACCAGGAACCGGCGACGTGCAAATGGGACTTGCACGCATGTTGCCGCGCACCGATTTAGTAATTGTCACTACCCCTGCAGTGTCTGCGCAAAAGGTTGCTATCCGCGCCGCCGACATGGCGCGCAGAAGTTTCCTGCGCGTTGCCGGCGTAATTGAAAACATGACTTCCTTTACGTGCGAGCACGGAATCACCTACGAACTGTTTGGACAAGGTGGCGGTCAAGCGCTTGCCAGCGAAATTGGTTCTCCATTGCTCGGGAACATTCCAATCGAAGCTGCAGTAGCGCACGGAAGCGATACAGGTGAGCCGATTGTGCTTTCAAAAACCGGTGCAGCAGCCGAAGCATTTACAGCAATTGCTCAGCGCATTATTAACGAAACAGTTTCCATGC
The DNA here is from genome assembly GCA_947467375.1 of Acidimicrobiaceae bacterium. Lineage (GTDB taxonomy): Bacteria > Actinomycetota > Acidimicrobiia > Acidimicrobiales > Ilumatobacteraceae > UBA3006. The sequence goes on from CANIHL010000037.1 coordinate 1,247, forward strand.
AGGACATGTTGGGTTGTTCAGCGCGCGCCGATGAAGTTGTGCAAGTATCCGTTTCTCAGCGCCGCTAATTTTTGTAGTCAGAATCGCCCGGTAGCGAAATACCAACCACGCGTCCCTCTGCATCAACTTTTAACTGAGGAATAATCGCCGTTGGCGTGCCAATTTTCTTCGCGGCAACGAGTGCATCGTTGGTAGTTGCGTGCGGAAGCAGAAACTCTAAATTGCGAATGGTTGGCGGCATCATTGCCAAGTCCCCGCTTTCCTGACGCTGCAGCGCATCGGCTGGCGAAACCCACAAACTGGCAATGGTTTCGCTGTCATCGTGCAATGGTTCCTGACCTTCTGGAGCCCTTGCGACAAAGAAGCGTGTGTCGAATCGGCGCGCCTCGCCAAGCGGCGTAATCCAGTGACTTACATAATGAATGTTGTCGGTTATCAGGCGCAAGCGCTCGGCATCGCACAACTGCATCATTGACGTATTGCCTTCGTGTACTTCGTGACGAGCCTTCGAAAATCGGTCAATTACATCTTCGTCTTCAAAGCGAATCATTTCTTGACCATCTGCAGGACGAGCAAGTAAAACGCCGGCTTCTTCGAAACATTCGCGAATAACTGCGACCCAATACGACAGTCCACCATGTGGAATTGCGAGCAGGGCACTCGCTTCTTCATCGGTGAGTCCGTCACAGTGAGCTTCAAGCGTGGACTCTGCATCATTTGCGTCCACTCGGCCACCAGGAAATACATACATGCCTTTTGCAAACGCGGCATTCAGCGTGCGTTGCAACATGAACACTTCAACTCCGTTCAGCGGATGATCGCGCAACAACATCACCGTCGCCGCTGGGCGAATCGGCACCATCACCGGATCAAAGTCGGGTGTGCTCATGACTGCTTGCCAGTTGTTGCTACTCGCTTACTTCTGCCCAACACGTAGGCGCCAACTACAGCAACAACGCTTCCGATTACTGCGAGTGGTGCAACGGTTTCGTGGTTTACCAAAACTCCGAGTGCGAGTGACACAGCCGGCATTAAGTACAAACTGCCTGCTGCACGAGTTGAACCAATGCGACCAGACAGCGTGACCATTGCATAATGCGCCATGGCAGTGCCAAGCACGCCGAGTGCAAGCATGGCTGCAAATGGGCCCCATGCGAATGGTCGATCGTTATTGATCAACGAATACACGCCAAGCGGTGCAAGCAAAATGACTGCAACAATTTCTGCACGTAATAGAACCGGAAGCGACCCGTACAACTGTTGCAATGGTGATGCCACATTGAGCGCAAAACCGTACAACACGAGCGCGCCAAGAATCAGCACTACACCAAACATGCTTGATGAACTTTCACGAATAGATGGAAGTGCAATCAGCACTACTCCGCCAAAGCCAATTGCAAGCCCAAGCATTTGCCCACCAGGTGGTAAGCGCCGAGCAATGACTGAAGCAACCACGGCAACAAACAGCGGTGTTGCACCATTCAACATTCCAGTGACGCTGCTTGATACATGTTGTTCGGCAAACGGAAACACGGTGAGCGGAACGGCTAACCACACTAGAGACAGCACCACAATGTTTGGCCAGGCCTTCTTTGGCACTGGTTGTCGTGCCTTCGGAATCATGCTGAGCGTGATGCACCCAAACAGCACCCGCATTGGGGTAATCAAGCCAGGCGCAAATGAATCCAGCCCAATATCAATGAAGTAAAACGATGAGCCCCAGATCAACCCGGGAATAACCAACAACAGCCAATCAAGTGGCTGTAATGGCGCCGTTTCAGATGCCTCGCGACGCTGCGTTGCTTCGTTACTCACTCGCGCCTGTTCGCTTCTCGCGGTAGTCGCGCGCAGCACCTTCCAGCGGTTCAATTTCCAGTGTCACGCCATCGATGGCAGCAACGCGGAACGGACTGCCCGATGTAATTGGTGTTGAACGATTAGTTCGTGCACGCCATTGCGCATCGTGAACATTGACGATGCCTTCAGGATTCACGTCGCTTACTGCAACTCCTTCAGTACCAATTAACCATTCGCGACCAATCGTTGGCGTCGCAAAACGTGTGCGCACCATGCTTGGCATTCCAACAATAAATGCGAGTGTCATCATGGCGATGCCTGAAACAAGTGTGATCCACGACATGCGCATGTTGCTTCCGTCTATTGGTTCATAGAGCGCAAACGAGGCAACGACAAACATGACGAGGCCTACTCCCGTCCAAAATCGCGGCACTCCAACCTGCACATCGACTGCAAATGCAACCAGTGCAATCACGATCAGGGCAACTGCCCATCCGCGCACCGGCAATGCAGCCAAACCATATGTTCCGAGCAACGTACAAATTGCCCCGACTACTCCAGCAATTCCGATTCCTGCTGTGAAGAACTCAAACACCAACAATGCCAGTCCAATGGCAAACAACAAATATGCAACAGGCGGGCTTGCAACTGTGTGCATCAATTGACCGGTGAGTTCCAACTTAAAGAAACGCGCCGATGTGGCGTCGCGAACAATTTGGCCACTGCTGTCTACTTTTTCGACAACAGTATTTAATTCTGTGTTGCCAACTTTCACACCGTCTAGTGCCAACAACATGTTTCGAACAACAGGTACACCTTGGTCGTCTCCTGCGTAATTCAACACGCCTTCTTTACGCGCTTCGCTAAAGCCAATGGTTGACGTACGAAGCACAGCGCCAATGGGGCCAAATGAAACTTCTGTTCCATTCACTTTCAGTGCTTGACCGGTAAATCCGATTCGAGCACCCGGAGCCATTGCTCGCACATCGGCAACGGCCAACAATTGCGCTGCAAGTCCGTACGCACGTGCTCCCGATGGCCCAACCCACACGGCAACGGGAATGTCTGCTTGCGAAATTTTTGTTAACAGTTCGGCCATGCGTTCGGCAGATACCACTGCACCACGCGAGTTCACCTGCAACACGACTGCTTGTGCCCCATTTTCTTGCGAACGAACAAGTGCGTGCTCAATTTCTGCCACCACCACATTGTCGATAAGACCGCTCACTGCAACGATGTCTACTGGCGCTAGGTCTGTTGCCGATTCGGCTCCTGCATTTCCATTAAATGAGCACAACACCGCGCCAACGGCCAATGCGGCGATTGCAAGCCGTGAAACACGTGAGAACTTATGCACGAAAACCTCCGGGGTAAGCAGAACTGCACCTGTACGGTATCCGCGCGGCGGCTAGCCAGTCATCTCCAATTGCGTAATACCCGCGAGGGATATGATCGTTACGTGCATATTTTGGTTGGAACCGACGCCCAGTGGGTACTTGACGAAGTACTTGCAGCCCTCAGCTCACCAGAAAATTCCTTCACCGTATGTAGCAATGGCCGCGACGTTCCGGAAGCAATTGAAACGCGCACACCAGATGTGGCAATTCTCGATTCGCAGTTTGGATCAATGGGCGGCATGGCTGTGACCATGAACCTGCGCCTCGATCACAGCGATCATCGCATTCCACACATTCCAGTTCTCATGTTGCTCGACCGCGATGCAGATGTGCATTTGGCAAAACGCAGTGGCGCCGAAGGTTGGCTTGTGAAGCCGCTTGACGCATTGCGTATTCAGCGCGCTATTCGTGCACTTGTGGCAGGAGATTCCTGGCACGAAGGCACAACTTCTGGTTCTGTTTCCGCAACTCGCTAATTTTTTGTAAACGACTGCACGTTTGCTGGAGGCACCAGCGAAACTGGACGCATGTCGAATCCGGCCCCCCCAAAGATTTCGATTCCTGCAGCGCTTCTTCCTTCTGATGGGCGCTTCGGTAGCGGACCTTCGAAAATTCGCGATGCACAAATTGATGCACTCGTTGCCGCCGGCAAAAACATTCTGGGCACATCGCATCGACAGGCACCTGTAAAAAACTTGCTTGGTTCAGTTCGCGAACAATTGCATCAACTTTTTTCTCTGCCAAACAATTGGGAAGTCGTGTTCGGTAATGGTGGAGCAAGCATGTTTTGGGATGCTGCAGCATTTGGTCTCATCGACAAGCGCAGCGAGCATTTGGTGTTCGGTGAGTTCTCATCAAAGTTCGCCGATGCTGCACGCAAGGCTCCGCATCTGCAAGAGCCAGTTGTCGTCGATGCCGCTCCAGGCACCATTGCAGAAGTTGAACTTGCCGACGTCGATACGTATTGCTTCACTCACAACGAAACAAGCACTGGCGCGGCAATGCCACTCGTTCGCCCAACCACACCACAAGATGCGATCGTGGTGGTTGACGCAACGTCTGCTGCAGGCGGAATGGCGTGGTCAACAAGTGAAGTAGACGTGTACTACTTCTCTCCACAAAAGGGTTTTGGTTCTGAAGGTGGAACATGGATCGCACTGTGTTCACCACGTGCGGTTCAACGAATCAACCAAATTGCAGCAACAAAACGCTGGTGCCCAACTTCGCTTGACCTGTCCGTTGCCCTCGAAAACTCGCGCGCCAATCAGACATACAACACACCCTCAATTTCAACCTTTGTCATGTTGAACAACCAACTGAAATGGATGCTGGAAAACGGCGGTCTCGACTGGTGTGTTCAGCGCACGACACAGAGTTCACAGCATCTCTACAACTGGGCTACGCGGCAGAGTTTCGCTGCTCCGTTTGTACATAACCCTGCTTACCGCTCGCCCGTCGTTGGCACCGTTGACATTGACGGATTTGATGCAAACACCATTAACGCGGTGTTGCGCGACAACGGCATTGTCGATACCGATTCATATCGCAAACTTGGCCGCAATCAACTTCGCGTATCCATGTTTCCTTCCGTCGAACCAACCGACATTCAACAACTCACTAAATGCATCGACTACATCGTGGAGCAACTGTCATGACCAGCAAACGAATCGTGATCGCCGAAACCATTGCTGAATCTGGCCTCGATCGGCTGCGTGCTGCCGGCTTCGAAGTAGATGTGCAACTAGACAAAACCCCAGAAGAAATGCATGCAATATTGCGCGGCGCACAAGGGCTCATTGTGCGCTCGGCAACCATGGTGGATGCCGCAATGTTGAAGGCAGGAAGTGACCTCGTTGTCGTTGCGCGCGCTGGTGTTGGCCTAGACAACATCGACGTAGAGGCTGCAACTGCTCAAGGCGTCATGGTGGTAAACGCGCCACAGTCGAACGTGTTGTCTGCAGCCGAACACACGATGGCCCTCATCATGGCCATTGCCCGCAATGTTCCCCAAGCTCATCGTTCATTAATGGAAGGTCGCTGGGAACGCAGTAAGTGGGAAGGCATCGAACTTGCTGGCAAGACGCTTGGCATTTTGGGTCTTGGCAGAATTGGAACTCTCGTTGCACAACGCGCTCGCGCATTTGACATGCGCTTAATTGCATTCGACCCATTCGTCTCGGTAGAACGCGGACGCGAATTGGGTGTGGACATGACCACGCTTGAGCGTGTGGTTGAGCAGGCCGACATTTTGACCATTCACTTGCCAAAAACAAAAGAGACCAACGGCATTATCAATACCGAGATGATGAAGCGCGCAAAACCATCGCTGCGCATCGTCAACGTTGCGCGCGGCGGAATTGTGAACGAGGAAGATCTTGCAGAGGCGCTGCGCAGTGGCACCATTGCGGGAGCAGCACTCGATGTGTTTGTAAAGGAACCAACTACAGATTCCCCATTGTTCGCATTAAGCAATGTTGTGGCAACTCCACACTTAGGTGCAAGCACTCGCGAGGCGCAAGACCGAGCTGGCGAAGTAGTCGCCGACATGGTGCAACTTGCACTGAAGGGTGACTTCGTCCCATTTGCCGTCAACCTTGAAGCAAAAGACGCCAATGAAACGCTGAAGCCATTCATTCCACTTGCCGACCGACTTGGCCGCGTGTTTGCCTCACTCATTGAAACTGCTCCAACAGCAATTGAAATTTCGACGACAGGTGAGATCGGTGCTTACGATCCGGGCCTCATCACGATCAGTGCATTGAAAGGCATGTTGTCGCGCTGGACACATGAACCGGTCAGCCTGGTGAATGCACCGAGCATTGCGCGCAATTTAGGAATCGCTGTTGAAAGCGTGGCGTCAACGAACACCACACATCGCGACTACGTCAACCTCATCACGCTGCGCTCTGGCGATCGCAATCTTTCAGCCACGCTTACTGGTAGGCGTCGCGAAGCACGCATCGTCATGATTGATGGTCACCTCACCGACATTCCGCCATCAGAACACATGCTGGTGGTGAAAAACGATGACAGGCCAGGTGCAATTGGGCGTGTGGCCACCGCACTCGGTGATGCTGGAATCAACATTGCCAACATGGATGTGGGTTCGACGGAAACGGAAGGCAGCGCGTTGATGTGCATCGCTACAACAACTGCTGTTCCGCTCGACGTGATGAACAAGTTGCGCACACTTGAGGGAATTTCAAGTGTTGTTTCAGTTGGCGCTTAACAGCACCGACTACTTCTTGCGACTGGATCTCTTCACTTTCGCAATGGGCATGCGCACCAGGTCATCATCGATGACGTCATGCCGCGGGCCCCAACTGCCAATAAGCGCCTGAGCCATTGCGGCGGCTGGTAACGCCAATACAGCACCAACTGGCCCAAGAATTGCTCCACCAACAATTGCCGAGCCAAACGCGACTGCGGCATGAACATGCAACGTACGCGCGGTAATGCGTGGCGAGATGAGGTAGTTCTCCAGTTGTTGATACACCAATACGAACGCAATAACTAAAAGCGCCTTGAACGGCGAGTTGAAGAACGTCAGCAGTAATGGCAGGACGCCTGCAAGATACGTTCCGACAACTGGCAAGAATTGCGAAACGATGCCAACCCACAGCGCCATTGCAATAGGGGCTGGCGTGCCAATTGCTTGGAAAGCAATCCAATGGAAAAACGCTGAAACCAACGCAAGCAGTGCACGCGAATACAGATACCCACCTGTTTTTGCAATAGCGAGTTCCCACGTTCGCAATACTGCTCGTTGCTTCGATTCGGGTAATCGACTGCAAATCACTCGCCTCAGTCGCGGACCATCAGCAACCAAGTAAAAAGTAAACAGCACAATGGTCAGTAGTTGCAACGACGCCCCAAGAGCGTTTACTGAAAGTGAAATCACTTTGCCCTGTTGCCGTTTAATGAACTTCTGAACTGGCCCTTTCGGGTCGGCAATTGACGCGTTCACTTCTGCCGGATCAATGTTGGAATTAAACGTCTCGTTAACGAAATCCACGGTGTCATTCACGTAGCTCTCGCTGTTTTTTAAGACATCTGCAACTTGACTTCCCACGAGTGAACCAACTGCACCAATAAACACCGATGCAAATGCAATGATGCTGAAAATGATGAGCAGCGTTCCCGATCCTCGACGCCATCCGCGTTTTGCCAAGCGATTCACACCCGGCTCAATCGCCAGTGCCAAGAAGATTGACACCAAAACAAGGAGCAAGAAACTTGACAACTGATGGAAGAGTTCGCGCGCAACAAGTGCGGCGAGGAACATCATCCAAAACAGCACTATTGCCCGTGGCACCCACTTGGGCATTGGGTTTGTAGTCACATATCCACAGTACTGCCAAGCGTGACTATGCATCTTGACTCTTGCGGTGGCACGATGTGGCAGTGGATATTGCCAAATCGCTCAATATTGAGGCCCGCATAAATGAATTGCGCGACTCACTAGGTGAAGCATTGCGCAGTCGCGTAGTTGGACCAGATGCGGACACTCGTGTGCAACAAATTATGGAAGTCGATGGCCCACGCTGGTTCTCAGACGACCGACCTATTCGCATTGTTAATGCCGACGCATCAATGTTTATAGGCGGATTACGTGCACTCCTTTTACAAACCCTTCACCCGCTCGCTATGGCAGGCGTTGCTCAGCATTCCGATTACAAGAACGACCCGTGGGGAAGGCTGCAACGCACTGCTGACTTTCTTGCCTCCACAACATTTGGTCCAGCAGATGAAGCACAACGAATCATCGATCGCATTTTGTATGTGCACGGTTTCGTAGTTGGAACTGCAAGCGACGGCCGACCGTATTCAGCTAATGACCCGCATTTACTGCGCTGGGTTCATGTGGTTGAAGTAGATAGTTTCCTCACTGCACACACGCATTTTGGTGAACACTCGTTGACGCAAGAACAGCGCGATGGCTACGTGGAAGACATGTCCTACATTGCGGCAAAACTTGGTGTAACTGCTCCACCGAAAACTGAACGCGCACTTCGCGATCAAATGAAGTCATTCAAGAACGAATTGCAGAGCACCGCCGAAAGCCGAGATGCCATCAAGTACCTCATGTTTAATCCGCCTCTTCCATACCCTGCGCGTGCTGCGTACTACTCGCTCGTTGCTGCAACAGTTGCAACATTGCCAGCATGGTCGCGCGACCTATTGCGCATTCCGTTTTTACCGGTGAGCGAACGCTTTGCACTTCGCCCGCTAGGTGGTTTATTTACCCGCGGACTTCGCTGGATTACTGCGCCTACTTCGCCGTATCAGCGCAAAGACGCAACAGATTTAGCCTGAGCAACAAACGCGTTGTACAGGTTCTGTTGAACTGAATCAGTCTGCGCAGTGTCTTCTGGGTGCCACTGCACTCCCACTAACCAGTGATCAGTGTGTTCAATTCCTTCAAGTAATCCATCTTCGGCCCACGCAACTGCAACACAACCAGGCGCGACAGTGTCGACAATTTGGTGATGGAACGAAGCGCCACGCAACGACGTTGCGCCTAACGCTGTTGCCAACTTGCTGCCAGCTTCAATTCGAACTTCGTGCACAGCAAAAGGCGCACCTTCAGGAAAGTTGTCGGGCTTGTGCAACACCTGTGCATCAGCGTTTGGAAGCGTTGCAATTTCTTGCACCAATGTTCCACCCAGAGCAACGTTTGTAATTTGTAGTCCGCGGCAAATTGCAAGCACTGGTTTGCCCATGCGAACAGCAGCTTTCACCATGGTGGATTCGAAAATGTCTTGCTCGGTAAGAATGCCGTACACGTACACGCTTGGCTCTTGGCCATACAACTGCGGGTCAACGTCGCCGCCGCCCATGAGCACCAAGCCATCGAAACGCGACATCAACTCATCGGCATCTTCATCAGTTAAATCTTGGGGCACCACAACTGCAGGTTCGCCGCCGGCGCGCAACACGGCATTCGTATATACGTCACCTGCAAAATGCACGGCACTGCGCGACACTCGGCTGGCGGGGCCAACACGACCGGCAATAGCGATGATTGGTTTCACGCGCTACAGGCTACCGAGTCGACTATTTTTCACAGCCCGACATCACGCTGCTAAAGCGTTGCCAGCATTTCTCGATCCACTCCGGATTGTCATCCGCAAAGGCAGCACGCACCTGATTGCGAACTGCGACCGCACCTTCGCTTCGTGGGTCGCCGTATCCATGCAGCCAGGCATCTGCCCGTAACGCCAACAACACGCTGATTGGGTCAACCGTTCCGAACTCCAATGCCACTGCCGTTACTTCAGCGTGTGGCCACAGTTCTTCAGTGACGCCAAGCCAATCACCCGTCAATGTTGCAGACACACTTTCGCCGTCCACCATCGAGCGCACTTCTCCCCACATTGCTGTCGCGCGTTGATACTCCGCATCAACCTTTGAAACATGCGAAATGAGTTCGCCGTAGCCAGATGGACCTAAACCAGTGTGTAAATCAATCACCGAAAGGTGCTGCACTCCGGTGAATGCTTGTGCCGTCCATTCACGCATCCACTTGTGTGACCACACAGGTCCGCTTCCACCATAAAACACACCTGTGGAATGTTCATATTGGCCGCTACTCACTACAGCTTGCATGCGATCCATACCCCATTCACCTGCGATGCGAAGTAGTTCGCCAATGGTGCGCTGTTGTTCAGCTTCGGAATTTTCACGCGGGACAATTAGTTCGGCTATTGATGTGTACTCGGCGTTTTGCGGCAAGGCGTCATTCCAATTAATGAAATTACGATTGAGATCAACGTTGTCTTCATTGACTCGTCGAACCCACGCAAATCCGAATGGATTAAATCCGTGCACCAGTACCACTCGTTTGTTTGCCAACGAACTTGCAGAGCATTCACGCAACCATTGTGTTTGCAATGCCGATCCGCAGTAACCCTCAACACCATGCGTGCCCGATACCACCAAGACGGCTTCCGTTGCATTGCGATTTCCTAATTCGGCAACATCTATTGACAACTGCTCGCCTTCTGGCCCGGTCAATGGGTGCAAGAACGTCTGCACAGTTGCGCCCGCTGAATCTGCTGCTTGCAGAAATGCATTTCTCGCTTGGGAATAGGTATGTTGCAACGCCAGTCGTGGAGCCATGTTTCTATTCTTGCTTATTTTGTAATGTTCTCAAGCCCAAGCCATCTAGCCATTTCCTGCAGTTCAACAATCAATGCGTCATTAATAGCTGATCGTTTCACGTCCGGTTCGGTATGCACGCTTAGTACCAACAACCGTGAATTCGCGCGGTCAGCCTTCAAATCCACCCTGCCAACCATTTCGCCATCCATCATGAATGGCAATACGTAATAGCCAAACTTTCGTTTCTCTTTCGGCGTGTAGATCTCGATGCGGTAATGAAAATTGAACAACCGTTCGTTGCGCGGTCGACACCACACGAGTGAATCAAACGGAGAGAGCAATGCGGTGGCATGGAGTTGTTTTGGCAGCTTGGCGTCGCGGTGGACAAATGCTTTTTCCGTCCATCCGTCAACAGCGACTGCGCGCAACTCACCCTCTTCCAACAACTCAGCGATCAACGGCTTAACTGATGCCGGTTTTTGTCGGTAATAGTCGGCCAAGTCGCTTGCGGTTGCTACGCCTTGTGCAATTGCGGAACGCACCAGCAACTGTTTGCGTGCATCGTGTTCGCTTGGCGTTGCTGCATCAAACACACGCTGTGGCAAAACTCGCTCGGGCGTGTCGTAAATGCGCGCGAAGTCTGAACCACGCCCGCGCGACATCAGTTGACCGGTGAGGAACAAATATTCGAGCGCAACTTTGGCTTCGTCCCAGTCCCACCACGTGCCTTTCTTTTCCGTGCGCGTTGAAAGCTCACGCGAAGTTGTTGGCCCATTCGTTGTTACATGTTTCAGCGTTCGCTTTACAAACGCTTTGTTCTCTTCGTAAAAACTGGTGAGACCCCAGTGCGTAACTTTTCCCGTGCGCGCTGCATTCATTTTCCAACGAAATAACGGATGCAAGTCCACGGGCAAAAGCGCCGCTTCGTGCCCCCAATATTCAAATAACTTTTGTGCTTCGGTCGCCTTAGGAATTGCGTTGCGATCGTGATTACCCAGGCGCGCAAATAGTGGAAGTTCTTGACTGCGCACCAATACATTCACCGAATCAATTTGAATGACACCAAGTCGTGCAATGAGCGCGTCAACATGACGCTGTGTTGCTTTAGTTTTTGGACGCGCGGTATCGAAACCTTGTGCAGCTAGTGCAATGCGTCGTGCATCAGCGATCGACAGTGAGTCGAACCGCTTCACCATGAAGTGTTAGTCGGCGACGGTGATAGTGACCGAACGAATGACCACGTCGTCTTTTGGACGATCTCCTGGGCCAGTCGGAACGTTCTGCATCATTTCCACAATGTCGAGGCCCTTTACGACCTGACCAAACAACGAATACGCAGGTGGCAATTGCACACCGCTTGGTCCGCTGATGAGGAAAAACTGTGAACCATTGGTGTTTGGACCAGCGTTCGCCATTGCAAGCGAACCAATTTGATACTTGCCAGGCTTTGGCAATTCATCAACGAATCGGTAACCAGGGCCACCGCGGCCGTTGCCGTCTGGGTCGCCACCTTGGCACACGAAACCTTGAATGATGCGATGGAAAATGATTCCGTCGTAATAATGCTGTGCAGCCAAGAACACAAAGTTGTTTACGGTGATTGGCGCGGCAATTGGGTCGAGCGCAATAACCAATGTGCCCATGCTGGTTTCCATGGTTGCCGTGTAACGCTTCGATGGGTCAATGCCCATCTCTGGCGCTGCGTCAAATTTTTGTTTCTTAGGTGCTGATCCATCAAGTGGTGGGAAGTTCGACATAGGGCAAAACCCTAGCGGTGGATTTAGCCTCATCGCATATGCTGGTGCACATGAGTGACGCACTAGACCTAGACGCGATTGAAGCCAACTTGAGCGATGTTGAAGTTGCCCTCGAGCGCCTCGAGTCGGGCACCTATTTCACTGATGAAATTTCGGGTTCAGCACTGAGCGAAGATGTACTCAGCGCCAACCCAACTGCACGCCACGCTTAGCGGTCGCGCATTTTTGCGAGCAAGCGCAAAATTTCGAGGTACAGCCACACGAGTGTGACCATGATGCCAAGCGCTGCGAACCACTCCATGTGTTTCGGTGCACCTGCTGCCTCAGCCTTATCAATGAAGTCAAAGTCAAGTGCCAAGTTCATTGCAGCAAGACCAGCAACCAACACGCTGAATCCGATGCTCATTCCACTTGACCCAGTTGGAATCAAACTTGAACCGAACAAGCTGACGATGAACGAGAACAAATAAAACGCAGCCAGACCAAGCGTTGCGCCAATAACAATGCGACGGAACTTGTCGGTTACGCGCAAAATGCCGGTGCGATACAACGTGAGCATCACCACGAATACGCCAATGGTTGCACCAACTGCTTGCAACACAATGCCTGGGTACTGAATGTTGAAAACTTTTGAAATTGCTCCGACAACAGCGCCTTCGGCCAGTGCGTACACCGGTGCGAGGAAGCGAGCTGCTGTTGGCTTAAAGGTCGCAATAATCACGCTGACGAACCCGACGATCATCGCCGTGAAGGCCCAGCTCGGAATTGAACCAGCCGAAACATTCCCATCCGTGACGGTTTGCACCGAGCTCCAACCGAAGGTCGCTGCACCAACGAGGAGCACCATGAGAAACAGGGTCGCGCTCATTGCGCCATTGGCGGTCATTGGGTTGGCCGAGCGCCACGGCGAAACTGGGCCGTCTGTTATTGGGGCGTTCCACGTGGTTGAGGAATCGGTTGCCGAGCCGCCTTTAGGGGCTGCCCAACCGGCCTGCTCTGGGGTCTTTTCGACCGCTTTTGCGAATGCTTTGTCATTTAAAAGAGGGTTTGCCATGAACAAATAATACGACACCCCTGTGAAAAATGTCCGTCACGTGCCCCATAAAAACACCCTTGTTTTTTGGGGTTTGGTGGTGTCGGTGCTTGACCCTGTCGGTATCGTTACCCCGTTCCCGCCTATAAGGAGTCACTGTGGCCAAAGACCGTATCGATCGTGACGAAGAAGACCTAGTCCGTCTCTATCTCACCGACATCGGCCAGTACGCCCTCCTCACAAAGGACGACGAAGTTCGTTTGGCGAAGGCAATTGAAACCGGCAAGCAAGCAACCGCCGAACTTGAAACGAACGA
>CANIHL010000038.1 GCA_947467375.1 Acidimicrobiaceae bacterium
AAATCGAAGCCCGATGTTGCGAAGTGAAAACCAAATGAGCACTGATCCAGATCCGGCAAAGAGCAATGGGGTGATGGGCGTATCTGGAATACATGTTGAAATTATTGCAGCCATGAATGGTTGGGTGGCACAAACGGTAATGATTGTGCCGATAAATGTTGTGCGCGACGACAATCCAATTCCAATCGCAAGGGCCACAGTCGAGACGATAAGCAAAATCAAATCGTCATGTACATTGAGAATGTCGAGTAGTAGTCCTATTGCAAATGCAAATGTCATTGTTGAAACTGCGGCGATGCTTTCTCCGAGTGTGTTGAGCCTGCCGCCTTTTTTCATTAACTTGAATGAAAGAAATGCTGTTGCAAACGATGCAATGAACAATGCGGTGTCAATGCCTGCCTGAGACACATCTTGCATGAGCGCAATCACAATCCACACCAAGCCAACAAAGACGACTGAGCCGCCGAGGTATGAGGCGACATCGGAAAAGGGAAGCACCATTCTGGGCGCATCTCGAATCTCTTGGGCTTCACTCGCAGTGAGTTTCCCTGCAGCTTCGAATTCGGCAATCAAACTGCCAACACTCTTGCGGTTCTTGGCCATACGCCGATACTACGAGTGTTACGGTGTCTGCCGATGAAACGTAAATTTTGGATTGATACCGATACGGCAAGCGATGACGCAGTGGCGCTGATTATGGCTTTTATGCACCCAGACATCGATGTAGTCGGGGTATCAATCGTGGCGGGAAACGTGCCACTCGACATGGGCGTGCAGAACGCGTTGTACACCGCAGAACTATGTGGGGCAACAATGCCGGTATACGCGGGTGCCGCAAAACCACTTTCGCGAGAACTTGGCACAGCGCAGTTTGTGCATGGCGAGGACGGAATGGGGGATATCGGTCTTGCGCTTTCGGGTCGCACGCCAACTCCAGGAAATGCCGTCGACAAACTGATTGAAGCGTTGCATGCCAATGCTGGTCACATTGAATTGGTCACTCTCGGACCACTCACCAACATTGCACTTGCATTGCAAAAAGATCCGACTATTGCCAAAGCCGTCAAGCGTTGTGTGATTATGGGCGCAGTTGCCGACCACATTGGAAACGTCACACAAGTCGCCGAGTTCAACATGTGGGTTGACCCAGAAGCCGTAGACATCGTGTTGCGTTCAGGCATGCATCTGGAGTTTGTTGGCTGGGATATTTCGCGCACCGAAGCAGTGGTAACGCCGCAAGAGTCAGCCATGATTCGTTCGCTCGGCACCGAGCGGGCAAGTTTTTCAGTGGATATTCAGCGCGTGCTTGAAAAGTTTTGTGCGGAAGAAACACACTTAAACGGGTTCGATCTTCCCGATCCAATCGCCATGGCGTATGCCATTGACACGAGTATTGCAACTGAAGCACACCATTGGTTTCTCGCAGCAGAAACGAGTTCCGAACTTACGCGGGGCATGGTGGTCATGGACACACTTGGGGTTATGCATAAAGAACCAAACGCCATCGTGGTCACTCGAGCAAGTCACGAGAAGTTCATGTCAATGTTGGTGGATGCGCTGCGATGAGCAATTCTCCATTGTCGGATGCATTCGTTGAATTAGCAGTGACCACGCGAAGTGGGCACGATGAGTCGGTGCACTACGGGGCAGTGGTTGCACTTGCCCAAGATGGCTCCGTGCAGTTCGCACTTGGTGACCCCGGTGCGGTGGTGTTCCCGCGCTCGTCAACTAAACCAATTCAGGCAACGGCAATGGTGGCCAGTGGTTTGCAGATACCGCCACGCATGCTCGCCTTGGTGTGTGCAAGTCATGATGGTCGTGAAGAACACTTACGAACTGCAAGAGAAATTTTGGCAACGGCCGGCCTTACTCCAAACGATTTAGGCAACACTGCCGACTATCCGCTCGACCCAGAAGCACACGAGGCAGCGGTGCGCGCAGGACTTCAGAAATCTGCGTTGCAAATGAATTGCTCGGGAAAACACTCGGGCATGCTTGCAACTTGTGTACACAACAATTGGGACCGCGCTACGTACTTACACGTTGATCACCCGCTTCAGCAACGCATTACTGAAATGGTCCCCGAATTGTCTGGTGAAGATGCGTCGTTTATCGGAATTGACGGATGTGGTGCGCCTGCCCATGCGCTTTCCCTTACCGGACTTGCGCGCGCGTTTCGATCGGTTGCCATTGCCAAGGAAGGCACGCCTGCATCACAGGTTGCCCATGCCATGCGCACGCATCCGGAAATGGTGGGTGGGCCAACACGTGACATCACCTTATTAATCCAGGGTGTTCCTGGGTTAATGGGCAAAGACGGCGCTGAAGGAGTGTTTGCAATTGCCATGCCAGATGGCAGAGCAATAGCGCTAAAAATTTCAGATGGTGCAAATCGTGCACGCCCACCAGTAATGAAGTTTGCGCTCCAGGCATTGGGAATTGATATCAGCAACGTTGACGCGCGCGCGTTTGAGTCGCCCATTATGGGCCACGGCAATGTTGTTGGTTCAGTGCGGGTTACAGCTCAGCTGTAACCCGACAACGATCAGCCTTCGTAATACGAGTCGGCGATGGTCAACGCTTCGTCGATAATTGCAATACCTTCACGAACTTCGTCTGGCGTTGCGTTGCACGGTGGAACAACGTGTGTGCGGTTGAAGTGGACGAACGGCCACAGGCCGCGCTTCTTGCACTCAGCAGCAAAGTCAAGCATTGGCTTGGCATCTGCGCCACCAGCGTTAAACGGAACAAGTGGTTTGCGCGTTTCGCGGTTGCGTACCAGTTCAATTGCCCAGAACACACCGAGTCCGCGAACGTCTCCAACTGATGGGTGCTTCGCCTTCAGTTTTTCAAGTTCTGGTCCGATGACTGTTTCGCCAAGCATGCGTGCATTTTCAACAATCTTTTCTTCTTTGAAGATGTTGATGGATGCAACTGCAGCAGCACAAGCAAGTGGGTGACCGCTGTAGGTAAGTCCACCTGGGTACACACGATCTTTAAACGTGTCCGCAATCTTTTGGCTAATGATTACACCGCCGAGTGGAACATAACCAGAGTTCACTCCCTTAGCGAAGCAAATGAGGTCTGGTGTTACGTCCCAATGGTTTACTGCAAACCATTCGCCGCAACGACCAAAGCCGGCCATTACTTCGTCGCACATCATGACGATGCCGTAGCGATCGCACAATTCGCGAACACCTTTTAGGTAACCAGCAGGTGGAACCAAGATTCCGTTTGTACCAACAACTGACTCAAGACCGATCATGGCCACGGTTTGTGGACCTTCCACCATCAATACATCTTCAAGGTGTTGCAATGCACGCTGACATTCTTCGGCTTCGTTTGCTGCGTGGAACGATGAACGGTATGCGTATGGTCCCCAAAACTTCACTGCGCCAGATGCGCCTGTTTCGTTTGGCCAACGGCGTGGGTCGCCGGTAAGCGCAATCGCTCCAGCAGTAGATCCGTGGTACGAACGGTACATGGTCAAAATTTTGTGACGACCCGTGTGCAGCTTGCTCATGCGAACTGCATTCTCTGCAGCTTCGGCTCCACCGTTGGTGAAAAACACCATGTTCAAATCGCCAGGAGCAAGTTCAGTTATCAAACGTGCTGCTTCGCTTCGTGCGTCGTTAGCGAATGCAGGAGCAATGGTGCACAAGCGCGCGGCTTGTTCTTGAATTGCGGCGACCAACTTTGGATGCTGGTGACCAATGTTGAGGTTGACCAGCTGGCTTGAAAAGTCGAGGTATTTCTTGCCCGAAGCATCGGTGAAATACGAGCCCTTTCCACTGACGATTTCAACAGGGTTAAGCGTTCCCTGTGCAGACCATGAATGGAAAACGTGTTTACGGTCGTTGATGAAGCCAGGGGTGGTGGTTGGATCGATTGTCATATATCAGAGCCTAACGAGTAGGCAGTGGGTGAATTAAGTAAGCCCGCAGCCCTTAGGCGGTCAATGTGGCAAGTACTCGGAGGCGTAATTCAGGCCACGCGGCTTCGAGACCCTTGTGCAATTGAAACTGGCTGATTTCTTCAATGAGTACCCACCGCAAGTCTTCAGATTCTGCGTTAGCCGCATGCGCCCCGGCATCGCTCGTGGTGTGGGCAATAACAGTGTCGTAACGCCACGGACCGTGATCGTCGCTAAAAATATCCTTGACGGTGATATGGGAAGCGCTGATGCCGGCTTCTTCCTCGGCTTCGCGAGCTGCTGCACTCACCGAATCTTCGTGGCTATCAAGTGCGCCTCCGGGAAGCGCCCAGGTTCCTCCGCCGTGTGTCCATGCTGCGCGCAATTGCAACAGCACGCGCGGCTCGTCTAAATCGCGTCGAACGAGAAGTAAACCAGCTGCTCCGTGAAGTCCCCAATGGCGGTGCCCACACGAGCACATCACCCATCCGTCGCCATCTCGAAACGCCATTAGTTAGAGCGTAGTTTGCTGTGCGGCGTCGCGCTTCGTTTCAAATTCGTGCATCGTCACCATGGTTCCGATGGTCAATGGGGCAACGAGAAGAAGCAATCGCTCAAGATTATTGATTTGATCTGTATGGAATGACAGCACAATCAGCGAAGTCATCCACAGAATCGTGACGGCCACATTCACGTAGCGAAATCGTCCAACGCGAATGGTGTGAGGAAATTCAATGGTGCTCAATGTGAGGACCGAGAGTCCGATGCATACCAAAATGTTGAACTCTGGTCGTTCGCCGAGAATCCACAACGTTGGAATGACCAAGTTCCACGCAGCGGGGAATCCCTTGAACCAATGATCTTCGGTTTCCATATTTGTCTGGCTGAACCACAGCGCAGCCGATCCGAGGACTGCGGCAATGGTGAGTTGGCCAGTAATTCCATGATTCACCACATTGAATTCCCACATGAATGCACAAGGAACAAGTACGCACGTGACGTAGTCAATGACGAGGTCAAGAATGTATCCATCAAATCGTGGAAGTTCGGAATCAGTCATCCACCGGCGGGCAATTGGACCATCAATTCCATCAATAACTACAGCGAGCATCATCCAGATAATTGCTTTTGTTGGTTCGGAGTTCAGTACAGCAACAAGTGATGCCATGCCGGCAAGGATGCCTGTGACAGTAAGAGCGTGAATACTTAAATCAATGCGCGTCTCCGACGCCTGTGTGTCGCGTCGTTTCATTGATCTGATTGTAGTGTTCGCCTAGTCATGACTCAGTCACATCGCAGGCGCCTGTTGTCACGACTGTGGTTGGTTGCAGTTTTGGCGTGGTCATGTGTGCGTATTGCCGCGGTGCAGTTTTGGCTGAGTGATTACGGCATTAATACTGCAGTGTTTGCTGTTATCGAATTGGCATCGGCGTCTGTGTATGGAGCAGGATCTGCTCGCTTGGTGATTGCAATAATTGATCGTCAACACAAGTTGGCATTGAAGTGGGGCATGATTGCCGCTGCAATGTATTTAGCGCCAGATGTATATGTGTTGTCTACAGGCAACGCGTTGCCTGTAACTGCTTATGTGGCTATTGCTCTGCTGTTTGTGTTGACTCTTTTACAGCTCGCCTGGCAACTGCGCGGGCGGTTGCTTGCGCGGCAGTAATTTCTGCATGATGCGCGTGGCATAACACTTCCAGACCGCCTTCTCCCTGGGAGTTCGGTTTTGAGTGGTGTTGGCATCCGGGCCCGTACCCAATTCCATTTAACGGAAGAATGTGATTTACTTCGCAATCTCGGCGTTCAGCAGTACAGCCTGGTTTTGTGCAGCGAAATTTTGCGCGACGTTTTGCGGCCGAACGAGCAAATCGCCAAATGTGTTCGCGTTGCCAGGCTCTGCCGCAGGCATCGGAGCACCAGGTACGCCTGCGCTTGCCGGTGATTGTTTCGTTGCACCAATGACAGCGACCCGTTTCGCCTGTCCATTTGGACAAAGCACATGTAATGCGTTCGGCCACAAGCGGAGGTAGCTCCAGTTTGTTAACAGGATGTTTCGCCTGCGCGCGTTTTGTGGCCATGTGCAAGTAAAGAGTAACGCTTACGAAACAATTCGTAGACAATTCAGAAACATGTGTCTTCTAGTTTCTCTGCCGTTGGGTTGCAACGTCGCCCCTGACATTTCATTCAACCTAGAAACAAGGAGAGAGTTATGAAATTTCTTGCCGACGTTGCCGATCCGGTAACCGTGTTGGGGCAGCAGGTGAGCCTGTTGTGGATTGTTATTGGTGCAGCGCTAGTGGTGTTCATGCAGGCTGGTTTTGCGTTAGTTGAAACTGGATTTACTCAAGCAAAAAATGCAGCGCATGTAGTGAGTACCAACTTCGCCATCTTCGGTTTGGGGTTTGTTGGTTTTTACCTTGTTGGTTTTTCATTTTCATTTGGTGGGTTTAGCTATTCCGCATTTGGAATGGACTCACCAGTAGGAAGTGCGTTGATTGGAAGCGGCGATTGGATCTTTCTCTGGAAGGGTGGTTGGGCGCTTACGGGTGACGCAATTACCCCTGCAGCTATTGGCTTCTTTTTGTACATGGTGGCGTTCATGGACACCGTTGCAACCATTCCAACAGGTTCGATGGCAGAGCGTTGGAAGTGGAGCAGCTTCGTTGTGTGGGGCTTCTTCTGCGGCGCGATTTACTATCCGGTCATTGCCGCATGGACATGGGGTGGCGGCTGGTTGGCAAAGACGTGGAGCTCCATGTCGCTTGGTGCTGGCTACGTCGACTTCGCAGGTTCGGGAGTTGTTCACGCAGTTGGTGGAGTCGCAGCATTTACCGGAGCAATTGTGCTTGGACCACGTTTAGGTAAGTACGGTGCCGATGGTAAACCGCGAACAATTGCTGGACATCACATTCCAATGGCCATGCTCGGAACATTTATTTTGCTCTTCGGCTGGTTTGGGTTTAATGCAGCGAGCACGTTCGCAGCAACAGATGTTCAATTTGCAGTAGCTGCAACGAACACCGCAATTGCCGGTGCATTCGGATCAATTGCTGCGATGTTGTACATCACCCGAAAAACTGGAAAGCCAGACCCAGGCATGATGGTGAACGGCATGCTCGCTGGTCTCGTTGCCATCACTGCACCGTGTGCATTTATTGCACCATGGGCTGC
This sequence comes from Acidimicrobiaceae bacterium, assembly GCA_947467375.1. GTDB lineage: Bacteria > Actinomycetota > Acidimicrobiia > Acidimicrobiales > Ilumatobacteraceae > UBA3006. The sequence continues at coordinate 7,088 of CANIHL010000038.1, forward strand.
TGCAGTAATCGGCACAGTTGCTGCTGTGATCATCATCGAAGCCGTGTATTTCTTCGAGCGCAAGGGGATTGACGATCCAGTTGGCGCAATTTCAGTACACGGAGTTGGTGGAATCTTCGGCGTTCTTTGCGTGGGAATTTTTGCAAATGGAACATACGGAGCAGGTTGGAACGGGTCAACCAGTGAAGGCGTGAAGGGAATCATCAAGGGCGATTGGGGCCAACTTGGCGCTCAAGCACTCGGTGCAGTCACCATTGTTGTGGTGTGCGGAACTATGTCGTACACGTTCTTCAAACTTCAGAACAAGTTCACCAAGGGCGGAATTCGTTCAAGTGCGGCCGATGAAGAAGTGGGTCTAGACCTTGGAGAAATGGGTGTGCTTGCGTACCCGGAATTCCAGGGCTCACACAAATAACAGTGTTTTCATTGCTGGCTAGCCAGCAATGAAGTCGCCAAGAACTCGAGTTGTCCTACCCAGTGACAACTCGAGTTCTTGTGCATTTACGCCAGCAGCAATTGGGTTAGACAGCGATTTTTGAATGTCTCGAATGATCCATCCGTTTTGTTTGTCAACCCATGTTGGATGAACAACTGGAGTGTCAAACGAAATTTTTCCTGCAGTGTCGCGGTGCAGAGTAGTGGTGAAGATTGCGGCGTCTTGACTGCTTGCCGGCCAACGCTCATCGGTGGGCAGGTTAGACAGCACGTTTCCCATTCCGTAGATCACCCACACACCATTTACTTTTTTGATTGGTTGCACGACATGTGCGTGGTGTCCAATTATTAAATCAACGTCACCAGATTTAGTTAATGCATCTGCAACTGAAATCTGTTGAGAATTGAGCTGGTTAGACATTTCGTTGCCCCAGTGCATACTGACGATTACTACTTCTGCACCCATTTCCCGTGCGGTGTGGGCGTCACGAAGTATGCGATCGGTATCAATGAGTGCAGATCGCCATTCTTGGTCCGATGGTAGGGAAAGTCCGTTATAGCTAAAGGTGTAACTGAGATGGCTAAGTACTACGCCGTTAACTGAAAATGTTTGCGGTTCAATTTCATTTGGCGTGCGCGCCATTCCCGATTGTGCAACGTTGTTTGCCAGTAATGCGTTTATCGTTGCATCAATTCCCTTTATGCCACGGTCGTACGTGTGGTTACTCGCAGTGCTGCATCGATCAAACCCAGCACGTGCAATGGCATCTGTAATGGTTGGTGGCACTCCAAAAAATGGAAATGTTGAAAGCTCCTCACCCTGCGGAGCAATTGGTGTTTCAAGATGGCATATTGCAAGATCAGCAGATGCGATGAGCGGAGTGATGTCGTCAAACATTGGCGAGAAGCCTTGCGCATTTCGCTGTGCCCGAGCAACAAGTGGGCTGTGGGGCAAGATGTCACCCGTAAAAGCCATGGTGATGGTTGTTTCACTAAGCGGATTCGTGGTGCTGCTAGTTGCGGCAGTTCCGCAAGCCGAAACAAACAGAGTGCATGCAAACAGTGCAGTGCGTTTCACACTCTTAATCTAAAGGTTTATACGTGTCCGAGCGATGCCATCTTCATGCGATTTCGAGTACCGGCAACGGTGTACACAACAATGAATACCAAGGCATCGAGCAAAATAATGGTTGCACTTGCTGACGTATCTAAGTGGTAACTCAAGTTCATGCCAACAAAACACGTAACGGCGCCAATGAGCGGTGAAATCCAGAGCAGTTTGGAAAAGCTGTTTGTGGTCATACGTGCAGCAGCGGCAGGAATGACGAGGAGTGCTGAAATAAGCAACGTTCCGATCACGCGCATGGTCACCAAAATGGTGAGCGACAGTAACGACAACAGCACCACTTCTACAACCGAGACATTGACTCCTGAAACTTGAGCAACATCGGGGTCAAATGTGGAAAACAGCAGCTTTCGATACCAGACCACAATTACTGCAAGTGCGAAAACCGCAACCAAAGAAACGGCAACAATGTCGGCAACTTTTACGCCAAGCACGCTGCCGAACAACACCGCTTCGATGCTCTTTGACGCCTGTCCGTAACGGTTCATCAAAGCCAGGCCGAGCGCAAATGAAGCAGTGGTAACAACTCCAATCGCAGCATCTGCGCCAAGCACGCGTCGTCGCGCAACGCGTGCAATCAATACACCCGAGATGATTCCCCAAATACCGGCGCCGATAAAAAAGTTGATTCCGATTACGGCGCTCGCAGCAGCACCACCAAAGACGGCGTGGGAAAGACCGTGGCCGATGTAGCTCATTCCGCGCAATACGACAAACACGCCAAGTAATCCGCATAATGCGCCAGCGATAGTTGCAACGATGATTCCATGTTGGAAAAACTGAAAGCCGTACGGTTCAAACAGATCAAATGCGAGTATCATTTTCCTTCACCCCGCATTTGCACTCGACCATGGTCCACAACCAAAGGCATGCCACCGTGTTCGAGCACTTCCATCGGTGCGCCATACGTTGCTTCGAGTACTGAAGGAGTTAAGACTTCTCGCGGGTTTCCGTCTGCAATTACGCGCTTGTTCAAACACACCAATCGTGGAAGGTGAGCAGCGAGACCATTTAAGTCGTGTGTGGTGAGCAAAATGGTGAGACCGTCGGCATGGAGGTCTGCCAATAAGTGCAACACTTCGTGGCGAGTGCGCACGTCTACTCCAGAAGTTGGTTCGTCCATAATCAATATGTCTGGATTGCGAAACATTGCGCGCGCTAGAAACACACGTTGTTGCTGACCACCAGACAGTTCGCGAATATGTCTGTTCGCAACTTCGCCGATACCCAACCGGTCAAGAACGTCACGAACTGCTTTTCGTTCAGCCTGAGTAATTCGTGGCCACCATGTGCCCTTTGAACGAGTCATCACAATGACTTCTTCAACGGTTACGGGGAAATACCAGTCCACAGTTTCAACCTGTGGAACGTAACCAAGGGTCAGTTTTGGCTGCATGGTGATTGAACCATGAGCAACCGGGTGCGTGCCCAAAATGGCTTTGAGCAGAGTGGTCTTCCCGGAACCCGATGGGCCAACTACTCCTACGAACTCTCCTCGATTGACTTGCATATATACGTCATCAAGCACCGCGGCATTGCCGTAGGTGCACGAGACGTGTTCGCAGTTAATGAGTGATTCGGTGCTCATGGACCCTATTGAGGGTAGGTGGCGCTGTCCTTCACTACATCACTCACATCCAAAGTTTTCAGTGCAGATGCGTCACCACCAAGGGCTTCCACCATGGTCACATAGTTAAAACGCATCAGCCCCAGCCACGAATGGTCGGCATCTCCAGGCTCGCCGATGAGGTCGTCGTCGCGGAGAACATCCACATATCGCACGCCGGTTTCAGCACCAATTTGCTCCATAACAGGAGAAGGGAACACTTCGCTGCCAAATACTGCAGTGACACCTGATTCACGAACCTGAGTAATCAGGTTGGCGATTTCTTTTGGAGTTGGCTCATCAAATGACGATGGCTGAATTGCTCCAATCACCGTGTAGCCGTAGTGCACGGCAAAGTACGCATATGCGTCGTGATAAGTAAGTAGCTTTCGTTGATCTTGCGGAATGGTTGCAGTTGCCGTTGTCATTGCTGCATCAAGTGCATCAACTTTTGCAGCGAAGGCTTCGTAGTTGGCAGCAAAGATGGCGGCATTGTTTGGATTGAGTGCCGACAGCAGGTCGCGCGCAACTGCTGCATACTCTTTTGCCATCGGTGGGTTAGTCCACAGGTGCGGGTTTGGCTTGCCGCCTTCACGAGGGAACGAGAAGTCATAGATGTACTCGCTCTCAGGAAGTATTTGACTGCCGAGTTCGCAAATCACTGCGCCATCTTTCAAGTTGGCTAGTGCAAGTTCTTTGGTTGGCTCTTCAAGCACGAGTCCGTTGATGAAGATCACATCTGCTTGTTCAAGTGTTGCTGCATCGCTTGGCTTGGGTTCAAACGTGTGTGAGTTGGTGCCTTCGGGAACAATTCCGTTGATGGTGGCATCGGTACCACCGGCAATATTGGCAATGATGCTGGTAATCGGTGCAACAGTCGTTGCAATGTTGACAGGCCCGTCGATAACAGTTGTTGATACACAGCTAACAGGGGACATTTCCGAATCATCGGATTCAGAAGGTGTGCTCGAGCAGCCCGCTGTTACAACTAGAGCAGCGGCAATGACATAAAAAACTCGTGATTTCATGCAGGGAGATTAGTTGAAGTCCGTATCTTTGTCAGAGCGCATGCCAAACAATTCTTTGAGTTGTGGCACTCGACGAATGAAAAAGTGGTCGAGTAACGCCACGAACACCATGCTGAGCCCCAAAAGAGGAAACACAACGCCTAAGGCAATTGCAATGTACGTAATGCGTCGCGACAACTTTGCATCGATAGGCCTGCGTGGGAACCCAGATTTACCAGGTTGCCTTCTTCTGAAAAACATCAATGGCGCAGTAATTGTTGAACCGATTACTGCAAGGCATGAACCGCCCATTGCCAGACCATTTACTAATCCAAACTGACGTCCCATGTGTGTATCGACGCCCCATGCGGTGCCCTTTGCGAGCGAACCATAACTTGCATGCCACCCTGCTTCTGCAATCACATCGCCGGAGTACTGATCGAGGTACACCGTTCGTTCATCGTGGGCTGGCGACGGCCATGAGTTCGAAAGTGTGAACACGCCAATTTCGTCGGCTGGTAATCCAACGGCATAACCCGGTTTCATTCCAATCTCTTGAGCAACTTCTGCAACGGCTTCAAGTGAGAGCGAGGGTTTTGCATCTTGGTGATTTGGCTGAGAAGCGGGGACCGACATTCGTTCGTTAGCCCAAGAGATTTGCAATCCCGGAGTCTCAATTGCGCTGGCGTGTTCGTGCGATGTTGGGTCTTCGGAAGGAAAGTTGTATCCCGAGTTCATGTTGTCAATGAACTCTCCCCATTGCGTTCCCCAGAATCCCGACCAAGGAAGCCCAGTAAGTGCCAGAAAGATCAACACGGGTGCAAACAATGCGCCAGGTGTTGCATGGAGATCACGCAGGCGCTTGCGGCCTTTTTCTTTAAACCGAATAGCAAATGTGCTGCGTACACGTCGTGGAATTTTGTTTCGCGGCCACCATAAATACAAACCGGTGAACACCATGACCAGTGTCCATCCCGCTGTAATTTCAATGATGTAATCACCCCACGTTCCGAGATACAGAGTTCCATGAATTCGCGTCGCTACATAATCGATTCGCGAGTCGTTTTTGATTGATCCAAGAACTTTTCCGTCTTGTGGGTTGACGTATACCGATCGCGAAGATCCATCTTCGGTAGTGATATCAAATTGCGTAGAACGCGAGTCGTCGCGTGGTGGAACTACCGCATCAATGGATGAGTTTGGATACTCAAGTTGTACAACCTGCTGTTGTTTGTCAAACGGAACGGCCGCCGCAACTGGGTCAACATAGAGCAGGTCGTTGTATGCAAATCGTTCAATGGTTGGCTTCAGCAATATGACGAGCCCAGAAGTGGCAAGAATAAACAACAGCGGAAGCACGAAGAAAGAGGCGTAAAAATGCCATCTCCAGGCTGCGCGCCACATTGAGGTATCGGTTTTCTGTTCCATACTCAACAGACCTAGAAAAACCGATGAAAGTTCCCTGGATTATTTGTTTTGTTTGCGTTTTGCTTCCAGTAATCGAGCGACCATAGCCAAAACGATCAATGCCCCAGCACCGAGTGTCACAAAAGCGGGCAGTCCAAAACCGGGTGGAGAACCACCGGTTTCTGCTTCATGGGCAAAAAGAATTGCAACAACGCTCATTGTGAATTCCCGTTGATCACCTGGGGAGAAAACTGCTGACGTTTCGTTCGCTTGGGAAATGACAGCACTGCAATAGAGCCGCCTATGACCGCACCAAGCATGTGGATAGTTTCAAAGCTGGCGAGGACGTCTTCGTTGGCATGATCTACAAACCCTGTCACTGTTTGCAAGATGATCAGGAGTAACGCAATTGGTAGAGCAAATACTGCAAGGCGGGGAGAGATCGCAACTGCAATGGCAATGGTTGCAAACATAAAGCCAAGTGCGCCATCGCGCGACAAGTGCGCGGCATCTGCGCCAATTGATGTGCTCCAGAAAATGGTTGAACCAAAGAGCCAAGGCAACGCGAGAATGAGTTGCAACACACCGAGCAACCCAAGAAATGCTCTACCCCAAACACTGCGATTGGAACGTAAAGATATTTTGTTTTGAATAGATTTTTGGGCGGCAGAATTTGTGCCACCGCACATTGCGCAGTTTGCGATGTGTGTTCGTGCATCTGCAAGTTGCTCAACGGGAGCGATATTGCTCAGCACAAGGCGTTGCGCTGAAGTGCAGTCCATCAGTTGGTTCCGGTTTCGTCAACTCGTGCAGACTCTGCAAGCAATACAGACATTGCTTCACGCGCTCGTGCCAACCGTGAGCGAACGGTTCCAACAGGTACACGGGTAACTTCTGCTGCTGTTTCGTAGTCGTAACCAAGTAATCCACATAGCACCAGCACTTCACGCTGTTCGTGGCTTATTGCCTGCATCAGGCTGATGAGATCGTTTTGGCGGAATGCGTCAAATGAATCTGCTTGTTCCGATTGTTCGATATCGGCATGGTGTGGCCACTTCTTGGCCATGTCGATGATGGTGTTACGGCAAATTGAAATAATCCACGATCGCGATGAAGACTCTGCGCGCAGAGTTGGGTAGTAACGCCATGCTCGAATGAATGTTTCTTGAACAATGTCATCTACGAGATGGCTGATTCCACAAGTAGCTTTGGTGTACAGCGTGACTGACCCAACATGTTCCTTAAGGAAGTCGTCAAACGTGTATGGCTGAGTCATGGGTAACTACACGGTGATGCTACTGCTGGCTTTGCGAGCAACATTTCTGATCAGCGCGTTGATATCAGCGACCGAACCAAGTTTTTTGAGCAACGGACCATCAAGTAACAGCGTTGCAAGACCGTGTGCCACTGACCACATATATGCAGTGTGCGCGTTGGCTTCATCTTCGTGTGAGTCTTCGCCCAAAATGACGGTTACTTCGTTACGTAGTGCATTGAACGCTCGGTCAGCTTGGATCAATGCCGACGGGTAGTCCTCTAATGAACACAAATCGTTGCGCATCATCACTCGAAAGTGACCTTTATGGGCAAGAGCAAAGTGGACGTAGGCCTCGCACATTGCTGCCATGCCCAGAGTCGTACTTGCTTCAATTGCATCAGCCAATAAACGGAAACCCTCTTCGGAGATCGCCGCAAAAATTCCTGCCCGGTCGCCAAAGTGGTGATATGGAGCTTGGTGAGAAACACCTGCTAATCGGGCCACTTCGCGCATTGAAATGACGTCAGGTCCAGATGAAGCGGCGATGGCAACTGCAGCATCCAGTACCTGTCTGCGTAGACCGTCCGTTTTGGCTGAGTTCATGACTTGACACTATCTAGTTTCTCTACTAGACACTGTCAAGTATGAATACGCACCCAGACACCAAAGTTCACGACCGCCGTTGGATCATCTTGCTGGTGCTCTGCATCAGCC
>CANIHL010000039.1 GCA_947467375.1 Acidimicrobiaceae bacterium
ACCAGCCTCATTAATGCTTCTTCACCACTGGTGTGGGACGCCACCATGTTGGAATCGGCCGAGGTGTACGCGCTGAATAATCAGGCGTGCATCATTACGCCATTCATCTTGGCTGGTGCGATGGCTCCATCAACTTCTGCAGGAGTGATCTCGCAGACACTTGCCGAGTCACTTGTTGGAATGGCGTTTTGTCAGTTGGTGCGCCCAGGTGCTCCAGTGATCTTCGGTTCGTTTGCAAGTTCGATGTCCATGCTTACTGGTGCGCCAACATTTGGTACTCCAGAGCCGGCCATGGTGTTGTACACCGTTGCTGCACTTGCTCGTCGTCTTGGTGTTCCATTCCGTTCGGGTGGTTCGCTGTGCGCATCGAAGCTTCCTGATGCACAGGCCGCATATGAAAGTGCGTCAACACTTATTCCAACAATCATGGCGGGAACCAACTTTGTGTTGCATTCCGCAGGTTGGTTGGAAGGCGGATTGGCAATTGGATACGAAAAATTCGTTCTCGATTGTGACCAACTAGGCATGATGATGACATTTGGCAAGGGTCTTGACATCACCGAAAACGGTCAAGCCATGAGCGCGATGCGAGAAAACGAACCTGGAAATCACTTCTTGGGCACAGCGCATACGTTGGCCAACTTTGAAACCGCTTTTTACCGCTCCGACACTGCCGACAACAACAGCTACGAACAGTGGGTGGATGACGGCAGTCTGGACGCTTCGCAGCGCGCAAACAGGCTGTGGAAAGAGCGCCTTGCTTCCTATCAACCACCTGCATTGGACGACGCAATCGACGCCGAGTTGCAGGAATACATCGCTAAGCGCAAGGCTGTTCTGCCCGATACGTTCGGCTGAGTCTCAACCCCCAAACACAAGAACACCATACGGAGCACTAATGAGCATCATTTCGACACTTCTCGGCAAAGGTAAGCGTGGGGGGAAGACCACACCTGCAGCACAACGGCTGGTGCGCAACATGCGTTACGAGCTGGTGCCGTTGAAGTCACTTGACCAAGCAATTGCCGACTTGCCAAAGGGCGCGGCTGTCTCGGTGACCTGTTCACCAGCAAAGGGCATTGCCACCACTCAACAATTATGTGAACAATTGCTGGAGAAGGGCCACAACGTGGTTCCGCACTTCGCCGCGCGATTGGTTGAAGGCCCAGAGCATGCAGCCAAATTGGCCGCATGGGTGCGCGAAAAGGGAATCAAAGAAGTGTTCATCATTGGTGGCGATGCTGAAGTGCCGCCTCATTACCAATATGCGCTTCCATTCATGAAGGACTTCCTTGAAGCGAAACCTGGCGTAGACACCATTGGTTTCGGTGCCTACCCAGACGGTCATGCAACCATTAGCAAGGGCGATTTGCATAATGCGGTTATCGAGAAAGAAGCATTGCTCAAGAGTCACGGCGTGAAGGGTCTTGCATCAACACAAATGTGTTTTGATGCGCCACTCATTTTGAGCTGGTTGAAGGACTTGCGTGCAGCAGGTTTCACTACGCCAATTAATCTTGGACTTCCGGGAGTTGTTGACCGCACACGTTTGATGTCGGTCGGCGTGCGCACCGGTGTTGGCCAGTCGCTTCGTTATTTGAAGAAGAACAAAGCATCACTCACACTCATGTTCGCACCAGGTGGTTATGACCCAACGAAATTGTTGAATGACATTGCCGTTAAAGCAGACGAACTCAACGTTTCTGGAATCCACTCGTTCACGTTTAATAGCACTGCCGATACCGCGCAGTGGGCAAATGCAATTTTGGAGCAGCAAGTATGAGTACAACCAAAACTGATGTAGTCATCATTGGCGGCGGAGTCATGGGTGCATCCATTGCACTCGAACTGTCGCGTCATGGTCGCAAAGTTGTAGTCGTCGACAAGGGCGGCGCTGCAGGCGCAGGGTCAACCAGCGCATCGTCAGCAATCATTCGCTTTACCTATTCCAACTTCAACACCATTTTGATGGCATGGGAAAATGCTCAGCACTGGTTCAACTGGAACAAGTTTGTAGGAATTGAAGACCCAGACGGCATGGCTAAGTATGTCCAGACCGGTTACTTGGTGTTCCTCACCGAGGGCTACGACGGGCTTCGTCAGCGTGAATTGTGGGACGAATTCGGCATTCCGTATGAAGTGTTGTCGCCAGAAGAAGTGAAGAAGCGTTGGCCAGCATTTGAAACGGGCAAGTTCTATCCACCTAAGGCAATTGAAGACCCAGCGTTTGCTGACGATCCATACGACCAGCTGTCGGCTTTGTTCGACCCATTGAGCGGATTCATGGACGACCCAATGTTGGCAGCACACAACTTGGCCAATGCTGCAAAGCATTACGGCGCCGAATTCTTGTTCCATAAAGAGGTCAGTGAAATCACTCGTGACGGAGATGCAGTAAGTGGAGTAGTGCTGAAGACAGGCGAGCGCTTCGAGGCGCCAATCGTTATTAACGCCGCTGGTCCGCATGCCGCAGCAATCAACCGCATGGCAGGCGTTTACGACGAGATGAAAGTGCATCATCGTCCACTACGTCAGGAAGTGTTCTCGCCACCAGCGCCAAAGGGATTCCGATTGGAAGACAACGCACCGGTAGTTGCAGACCTCGACCTTGGTCAATACTTCCGTCCACACATGGGTGACTTGCTCAACGTTGGCACCACAGAGCCAGCGTGCGATCCGTTGCACTTCTTGGACGATGCAGACAACTGGAACGATTCGGTTTCGGTGGAGTTCTTCGAGCGCGTAATGCTTCGTTTGGCACGTCGTTTGCCAGACTTCGGTATTCCGCACAAACTGCTTGGCATCGGGGCGTTGTACGACGTAACCGACGACTGGATTCCGCTGTACGACAAGTCCAGCCTTCCTGGGTTCTTCATGGCCTGTGGCACAAGTGGTAACCAGTTCAAGAACGCACCTCTCGTTGGCAAGTTCATGCGCACGCTCATCGAAGCACAAGAGCAAGGCATTGACCACGATGTGACCCCAGTAGAAGTCATGGGCGAGTTCACTGGAATGCCGATCAACCTTTCTGCGTTCTCGCGACTTCGCACACAGGCGGACACCGCCGGAAACGTGATGGGTTAGTCTCGTTCAATGCAAACATCGCTGGAGCAGTTGCTGCTCTCGGGAAAAGTGTTATTGGCAGATGGCGCAACTGGAACAAATTATTTCGCCATGGGGCTTACCTCCGGCGAACCACCAGAGTTTTGGATCACCGACCACCCGGATCGCGTGGAATCACTACATCAGCAGTTTGTTGATGCTGGATCTGACATCATTCTCACCAATACGTTTGGCTGCAATCGTCATCGTTTGAAATTGCATAACGCGCAGTCGCGAACGTTCGAGTTGGCAAAGGGTGCAGCGCAGATTGCGCGAAAAGTTGCCGATGCATCTTCGCGGCCCGTTGTGGTTGCGGGTTCAGTTGGGCCAACTGGCGAACTATTTGAGCCACTTGGTGCACTCACTGAAGCCGATGCCGTCGATGCATTCGCAGAACAAATTGAAGGTTTGAAAGCTGGCGGAGCAGACGTCGCGTGGATTGAAACCATGTCGGCGCCAGAGGAAGCGCGAGCTGCAGCACTTGCTGCTATTCGTGTTGGCATGCCGTATGTGTGCACCATGTCGTTTGATACTGCGGGCCGAACGATGATGGGCATCATGCCAAACGCGCTTGAGGAAATATTTGCAGGCATCGATCCGCAACCTCTTGCCATTGGTGCCAACTGTGGTGTCGGAGCTTCCGACATTGTGGTGTCGGTTTCGGAGATGTCTGGTTTTGCAACTCCGGTGGTGTCTAAAGGAAACTGTGGAATTCCAAAATTTGTTGGCACCACCATTACCTATTCCGGAACACCAGAGCTGATGGCAACATATGCCGAACTGGCAATTGATGCAGGAGTACGAATCGTTGGTGGCTGTTGCGGCAACTCTCCCGAACATGTGGCTGCTATGCGCCATGCAATAGATGGCCACACCAAGGGCTCGACTCCGAGTGTTGACGAAGTGGTGGATGCGCTTGGAGCACTGACTAATTCGATTCCTACGGTGTCAGATACCACCGATCGAGATTCACGTCGCAGGCGCGGAAGAGGTGAGAGCTGAACATGTCACGGGAACAAATCGTTGCACCAGGATTTGAATCAGTTGTCAAAGTATTTAACAAGTATCACGGACCGAATATGGCTGGAGCATCGTTTGCGGCAACGCACAAAGGCAAGCAGGTTGTCGATTTGTGGGGCGGCGTTCGTAGCGATGAAAAGCCGTGGGACGACGGAACGGTGTGCGTTATCGCTTCTGGCACCAAGGGGATTTGTGCAACTGCAATCATGATGCTTGTCGAGCGTGGACTGCTGAATTTGGAAGCGCCAATTGAAAGCGTGTGGCCAGAGTTCGCTGCAGGCGGCAAGGGGCAAGTAACGATTGGTGACTCGCTGGCTCACATTGCTGGAGTGCCCGGATTGGAACGCTCAATCAGTGTTGAAGAGATTTCAGATCCAATTTTGATGGCTCAATATGTTGCGGCACAACACCCGATTACCCCAATTGGAATTCCGTCGTATCACGCCATGACGTACGGGTGGATTGCGAGTGAGTTGGTTCGCCGAGTAGATGGCAGAAGCATCGGAACATTTGTGCGCGAAGAAATTGCCACGCCATTGCAGTTGGATTTGCATATTGGCGCACCAGATTCGGTGTTGCCGCGCATTGGTGAAACTACACGTGCGGAAAACTACAACTACTCGGCCATGGCTGGCGACGACGTTGACCCTCGCTTGCAGTATGTCTACGGCATGATTCCCGCCGAACGAGGAACTTCTATGTTCGCAAAGTCGGAACTTCCAGGTGGTGGTGGCATTGCCAGTGCGTATGCAATGTCGCGCCTGTATGCCATGTTGGTAAACGGTGGGGAACTTGACGGTGTGCGAATTCTGAAACCAGAAACGATTGAGATCGCGCGTAAGCAGCGTTCGGTGGGTAACGACCCATTGTCGGGTCGACTGTTGCGCTTTGGTGTTGGCTTTGAGCTGAACCCAAACCCTTCTCGGCTCGGAATGGATCAACTTGCATTCGGACATACGGGGGCTGGCGGTTCAACTCATGGCGCATGGCCGAGTTTGCAGGGCAGTTTTTCGTATGCGATGCGCGAGTTTCAGTCTGAAAATGCTGACAGCCGCGGAATTGAATTGCTCGACGTGCTGGATGAGTGCATGTCGAAGGCGAAGTAAGCGTTACTTACCTTTCCACACTGGGTCACGTTTTTCCGCAAAGGCATTTGGGCCTTCCATCGCATCTTCGGAATTGATTGCCTTCATGTAGGCCGCATTTTTGCGCATCGCCGCGTAACCATCTGCGATGCTCAAGTCTTCAGTTACACGAATAATGTCGAGCACTGCAGCAATGCTGAGTGGGGCAGACAAGCAGATTTCGGCTGCAAGTGCCCGCGCGGTGTCCATGACTTCATGTGCTGGCGCAACTTTGTTGACGATTCCCCAAGTCATCGCTTCCTGTGCCGATAAGCGACGGCCACCGAAAATGATTTCATTTGCAAGTTGACGGGGAAGCAGTCGCGGAAGGCGTACTGAACCAGCATCGGGAAGCACGCCAACGTGCGTTTCTGGAAGAAAGAATTGTGCATGCTCCGCAGCAACAATGAAGTCTGCCGACATAGCAATTTCAAATCCGCCACCAACAGCCATGCCGTTTACGGCAACAATGATCGGCTTTGTTCGATTCGGTAATTCGGGGAATCCACCGAAGCCACCCGCACCGTAATCGGACTCAAATGATTCGCCGTCTGCAGCACTGCCTAAGTCCCATCCGGCAGAAAAGAACTTCTCTCCACCGCCGGTAAGAATTGCAACGCGTTGTACGGGGTCTGCCATAAACGCAACGAATGCGTTACTCAGCTCGCGGCTGGTAGCGGCATCGATGGCATTTGCCTTTGGTCGATCAAGGGTGATCTCGAGCACCTTGCCATCAAGTGAAGTGGTGATGTGAACAGCCATGGTTTATTTCTCCTTGATGATCAATGCATCTACTGCAACAGATGACGTGGTGGTGACGAGCACTGGGTTGAGTTCTACTTCTGCAAGATTGGATCCAACCACGTTTTGTTGCAGGGTCAGTATCGCACTGACGAGCGAGTCGATATTGGCTGCAGGTTTGCCGCGGTAGCCATTCAAGATTGGGGCTATGCGTAAACGCTGAAGCGCGTTACGTAGGTCGTCAGCGGTTGCTGGGGCGAGAATGCATTGTGTGTCTCTCCACAGTTCGGTGAGAACGCCACCTGCGCCAACGGTGATGAGCCAGCCAAGTGGGGCAGACCTACGAATGCTCACGAGTACTTCGGCAACGATGCCAGTCACGGTTTGTTCAACTAAAAACTCGGCGATGTCAGTAGGCATTGCGGACAGTGCTGCTGTGAGTTGCTCGGCATCTTGCAGGCCAACAGCCACAGCGCCTGCCTCGCTTTTATGAGCGAGCCCGAGACCTTTTAGCGTGATGGGGAAGCCAATGCGCTGAGCCTCGACAAGCACAGAATTACGACTGCATCGGGCACCTTGAGGCACGGGCACACCCCACGATGCGAGCATGGTTTTGCTGTTTGCCTCGTCAACCAACGCAGTGGCACCTGGTGTTGAAACGGGTGCAGGAAGTGGCATCGGTGAATGAGTGCCAAGCCATGCAGCACGGTCTAATGCAACGAGAGTTTCACGCAATCCTTGTGCGGCGTTTAGCCCAAGCGACATGATGGAGTTGCGCATGCTTTCCGAAAAACACTCGGGCAAGGTTGCTACGCACACCGCACGACGGCCAGTTGCTTGTGCCGCTGCAGCAAATGCTTCTGCAGCAACGAGCCAACTACTGGCGTCTTGATCATCGCGTGGTGGGGCATCCAGCAGTAACAACGTTGCGTCATGGTCACCGCGCATAGTTTCGCCAAACGTTGCGGTCATGGCTGGTTTATCGCCCCACATAAACGTGTGATAGTCGAAAGGGTTGCCAACATGTACAAGTTCGGTAAGCGTTGCTTCAATTCGTGCAGTTTGTTCTGCAGGGAATGGCTCAAATTTCAGGTTCGTAAATTCCGACATGTCCGCAATGAGCGATGCCTCGCCGCCAGAGCATGACAGCGATGCAAGTCGGTAGCCGCTCAGAACACCTCCGTTGTCAAGCATCTTCAACGTTTCAATCAGCTCAGTTGGAGTTTCTACTGTGGCGACTGCGCAACGATCGAATAGCGCTGCGTAAGCCTGTCGGTTTCCAGCAAGCGATGCGGTGTGCGAAGCGGCAATCAATGCTCCAGCTTCCGACTTTCCTGTTTGCAACGCAACAATTCGCTTGCCCTTGTTGTAAGCAAGTTGTGCAAGCTGAGCAAAACGAATGGGTTCGCGCACGGCTTCGATAAACATGCCAATTGCGGTAACGCGGTCGTCATCAATAAATGACTGCAGTGCGTCTTCAACGCCACCGCCTGCTTGGTTACCAACAGTCACCATGTAGGCCATGTTCAGTCCGCGTTGCTGCATGGTGAGGTTGATGCCAACATTGCCACTTTGCGAAATGATTCCAACGCCTTGCTTAACAGAGCGGCATCCGTGCTCATCGGGCCACAGTGCAATGCCATCCAGTGCGTTGATGTATCCGTAACAGTTCGGTCCAAGGATGGGGAGTTCTCCAGCACGGCGAACCAGTTCGGCCTGCAGTTCGACATCGCCTGATTCTGCGAACCCCGAGGCGTAACACACGGCTCCACCAGCGCCCATTGCGCTGAGTTGAGATATTGCATCCAAGGTGAGGTGGCGGTTAACCGCTACGAATGCGGCGTCAGGAACACCGGGTAAGTCAGCAAGTGAAGCAAAGCATGCAACACCGTGCATCTCTTTCTTGGTTGGGTGCACTGGCCAAATCTTCCCTGTGTAGCCCAACTTCTGGCATTGCTCAACCACACGGGCTGCAGGGGACCCGCCGATAACGGCAATGCTGCGTGGGTTAAGCAAACGCGAGAGATCGGGCATAGTTGAACTCAGCCGCCGTACTTGCGAAGCAGTTGACGCGAAATGATGTGGCGCTGAATTTCACTGGTGCCGTCCCAAATGCGATCTACGCGAGTGTCGCGCCACATGCGCTCAAGTGGCAATTCGTCCATCAAGCCCATGCCGCCAAATATTTGAATGGCTTCATCAGTCACGAACTGGCACATTTCACTGGCGAATACCTTGGCCATTGCCATTTCTGCGTCGTCAAACTTTCCGTGCGCGTCATTCCACGCAGCGCGCAAGGTCAATAACTCTGCAGCATCCAGACGAGTTTGCATGTCTGCCAATTTGAACGACACGCCTTGGAACTTGCCAATCTGTTGTCCAAATTGCTCGCGGCTCGCAGCCCACTCAATGCTGAGGTTCAATGCTCGTCGTGCGCGGCCAACGCAAACTGCGGCAACCTGCAGGCGAGTGGAGCCAAGCCATTCGTTAGCAACGTCAAAGCCTCCGTGTAGTTCGCCAAGAATTTTGCTTTCGGGAACTCGGCAATTATCAAAGTTGATAATCATGTTGTGATAGCCAGAGTTTGAAACGCAGTTGTATCCAGCAACCTTTTCGCAACCAGGTGTGTCGAAGTCGACGAGGAAGCCGGTGATCTTTTTCTTCGGTCCCTTTGAGGTCTGCTCCTCGGCAGTTGCTGCAAACAAAATGGTGTAGTCGGCAAGGTCGGCATGCGAAATGAAGTGTTTTGTTCCGTTGATTACCCAGTCCTTGCCATCTTTCACCGCAGTGCACTTCATGCCGCGAACGTCAGACCCGGCGTCTGGTTCGCTCATTGCTAGGCAGTCAACACGTTCGCCAGTAATGGTTGGAATGAGGTATTCCTGAATTTGCTCGTCTTTGCATGCACGCAAAATGTTCGAAGGGCGAGCAACGATGTAATGCAAAGCGTACGAAGTTGCACCAAATTCACGATCTACGAGAGTGGAATCAAATGAGTCAAGTCCGCCACCGCCGTATTCGGCAGGCATGTTGCATGCATATATTCCGGCAGCGATTGAACGCTCCTTAATCTGCTTCACCAAATCTGGTGGTACATCTCCAAGCTTCTCCACGCGCTCTTCGTGCGGGATCAACTCTTTTTCAGTGAAGGTGCGAGTGGTGTCAACAATGGCTTGTTGTTCATCGGTGAGGTCAAAATTCATATCGGTCCTTTACTTGTGTTTAATTTTCATGACGCGACCAACATTTTCTGGTGTTGGCACGTGTTTATGTACTTCGTAAATCGCGGTGAGGGCTTCGGCGACATGGGGGAGAATCGGCGCAGACTTTCCCAACTTCATGTCAACATGCACCAGCATTTGCTCGCAGTTTGACAATCGCTTCCCAGTTTCCGAATTGAATAGCTCGTGATAAATATGCATGCGCTTTGGGTCCATGTCCAGAACCAGCGTGGTGCAATGCAGGGGTTGGTCGAGGAAGGCCTCATCCTCGTACACAATGTGAGTCTCCACGGTGTAGAACGAATTACCAGCAGCGCGGTATTCATCGTTATCGCCAATGTAGGTAAACAATGCATCCGAGCCCCAGCCCATTGCGGTGAGGTACGCAGCTTCGGTCATGTGGCCGTTGTAGTCCACCCAGTCTTGCTCAACCTTGCAGGTGTACAAACTAAGTGGGGCAGGAACTGCAGTGCCAGGAGTCCACACCACTGCGCTCATAGGTTGCTACTTCGCGGGCTTTTCGCCAACACGTCGGCCGATGCCAACTGGTTGTGGAAGTTTCGCATGTGCGTCACCAATTGGCTTCAACTTCGACATCATCTCGTTGCCCATCGGGGAGGATTTCCCGGTGTTGGTGTCAACGTGCAAGAAAATATGTTCTGCGGTAAATGCAACGACACCGTCTTCGCGAACTACTTCAGACCACAAGTGAATGCGCTTTTCGTCGTATGAAGCGACACGGGTAAGCACCTTAATTTTGTCGCCCGAATGGGTTTGATCGAGATAGCGCGTATGACCTTCAACGGTGTAGAAGGTTCGACCTGTTGCCAAATACTCGGGAGTGAAACCAATTGCGCGGAAGAACGTGTCGCTTGCTTCGCTGGCAAGTTGTGAATAGCGCGAATCGTTCGTGTGTCCGTTGTAGTCGGTCCAGTCGGCTGGAATGATCATCTCGTGCGAGACCGAAGGAGCAAGCGGGTCAAGAACAGGCACTGGGCCGCGGCCAAACAGTTCACGCTCGTAATCGGCAAGTACTTTTCCAGCACCGTAGTTATTGCCACGCAATGCTTGGAAGACTGACACCAAGCAATCGTCGCGGAGTGCTTCAAGTTCGCGAATGGTTGCAGTGCCCGCCTGATCATCGCTTTGTGAAACGATTTTTTCAAGCAGCACGTCGTCAAGTTCTGGCACATCCATCAACTTGGTCCATGGCCATTTCAGTGATGGCCCGAACTGTGCCATGAAGTGACGCATTCCTGCTTCGCCACCGGCAATGCGATACACCAAGAACGTTCCCATGAATGACCAGCGCAAACCAGGTCCAAAGCGCATGGCATCGTCAATTTCTTCAGCGGTAGCAACACCGTCATTTACTAACCACAACGCTTCGCGCCACAGCGCCTCCATCAAACGGTCAGCGATAAAGCCATCAATTTCTTTGCTCAACATGAGCGGCTTCATGCCAACAGCAGTCACCACTTCTTTCGCGCGCAACTTTGTTGCTTCGCTCGTTAAATCTCCACCACAAATTTCTGCAAGCGGCATGAGATACACGGGGTTAAAGGGGTGCACCACCACAAAACGCTCCGGGTTCACCATGTCTTTTTGAATCTGCGTTGGCAGTAGTCCAGACGTTGATGAACCAAACACTGTGGTTGGTGATGCGGCTTTACTTGCACGAGCGAGCAGTTCTTGCTTCAGATCAAGGCGTTCTGGTGCGCTTTCCTGTACGTAGTCAACGTCTGTGACTGCCTCTTCGGGCGTATTTACAAACGTGATGGTTCCTTCTTTGGGAAGGGGGGCAAGCGTCAATTTGGAATATGCACGACGCGCGTTAACCATAATCTCGTTCATCTTGCGCGTGGCTTGTGGGTCGATGTCGTACAACTTCACATCAACACCGTTCAGTACAAAGCGCGCTGCCCACGCTCCACCGATAACTCCGCCACCGAGCAGGCCAGCGGTTTTCAGACCAGGGATATTGCTCATGTTGAGTCCTTACGCGTGCTTGGTGAGCTTGAGTTTTTCGCGAACTTCTTTCGGCCCCATGATGGACACGTTCATGTTCTCGAGAATGTTGACAGCGCGCTCAACGAGTTTGCCGTTGGTGGCAAGTTCGCCGCGGTTCAAGTACAAGTTGTCCTCAAGCCCAACGCGCACGTTTCCGCCGGCGAGCACCGACTGTGCAACGAATGGAATCTGCATGCGACCAATTGAGAATGCCGAGAACACTGCGCCTTCAGGAATTTGGTTCACCATTGCCATGAACGTATTCGTGTCGTCTGGCGCGCCATAAGCAATGCCCATGCACAACTGGATCATCACCGGGTCATCGAGCAAGCCTTCCTTCAGCAAATCTTTCACCATCACCAAGTGGCCAGTGTCAAACACTTCAAGTTCTGGGCGAACACCGAGGTCTTGCACAATCTTTGCCATCTTGCGCAACACGCTTGGCGTATTGGTCATGATGTAGTCGCCGCCACTTGAAAAGTTCATGGTGCCGCAGTCGAGTGTGCAAATTTCTGGCCGCAGGCGAGTGACGTGATCGAGGCGTTCCGTGGAACCAACCATGTCGGTGCCAGCCGCAAGTGGCAATACGTTTTCGTCTCCACCAAGAACCAAGTCGCCACCCATACCTGCAGTGAGGTTGATGACTACGTCGGTGTCGGACGACCGAACACGATCGACTACTTCTGCGTACAGTTCGGTGTCGCGTGAACCAAGACCAGTGCGTGGGTCGCGAACGTGAATGTGCACAACTGCAGCGCCAGCTTTCGCGGCTTCAATGCAGGAGTTTGCAATCTGTTCCGGAGTGACCGGAACCTTGTCACTCTTATGCGCAGTTTCTCCCGAGCCCGTGACAGCGCACGTAATAAATGCTCCCCAGTTCATGATTTCCCCTTTGATCTCAGTCTGAAAAACCGCTAATTGTCAATACCCGTAACGGCTTCATTAGGTTAGTGCTGATGCCCGATGTAGCCAAAGCCCAGTGGACGCCTACAGATGAGCGCATTGCACGATCTCGAATGAATCGTTTTGCTCAGTTGGCCAATGAATCTGGCGATTTACACGCATGGTCAATCAATCAGCCAGAGCAGTTTTGGTCATTGGTGTGGGATGACTGTGGAGTAGTTGGGCACAAGGGAGAGCGGTCGTTCGTCGCGGCACAGCCTGGCGCACCAATGTCGACAGCGCGGTTTTTCCCCGACGCAGCCCTCAGTGTCGTAGAGAACATGCTGGCAGCGACTGGAAGCCACGACGCACTGGTCGCCATCGACGAAGCGGGCAATAAGCGAACGCGATCGTGGGACGATTTGCGCGAACGAGTTGCATCTATTGCATCCGCATTGCAAGCGCGCGGAGTAGTTGCAGGAGACCGTATTGCGGCTTGGTTGCCAAACTCCATTGAGGTAGTCGAAGTCATGCTCGGTGCAGCTTCAGTCGGAGCAGTCTTTTCCTCCTCCTCGCCCGATTTCGGAGCAAACGGTGTCCTTGATCGCTTTGGGCAAATTGCGCCAAAGGTGTTGTTCGCGGTTGATGGCTACCTCTACAACGGAAAACAATTTGATTGTCTCGATCGCTTATCAGAAATTCGCAAAGGTCTACCAACAGTTGTTGAAACGGTTGTCGTCAGCAACATTGGAACGGTTGTTCCTGAAGGCGCTGTCGCATATAACGACTTTGTCGCAAGTGGTAGCGACACTCCTGTAAGCCCGCAACGTTTCGCTTTTGATCACCCGTGGTACGTGTTGTATTCATCTGGCACAACGGGAGTTCCAAAGTGCATTGTGCATCGCACGGGTGGCGTTTTGCTGCAACACATGAAGGAACATCAGTTGCACTGCGACATTTCGCCTGGCGACCGCGTGATGTACTTCACGACTACCGGTTGGATGATGTGGAATTGGTTGGTGTCGGTGTTGGCGTCTGGTGCTACTGCCGTGTTATTTGACGGGGCGCCAACTGCGCCGACTATGTCACGACTGTTCGACATCGTTGATGATGAAAAAATCACGTTGCTTGGTGTGTCAGCAAAATTCATCGACTCATTACGCAAAGCTGAACTTCGTCCCATGGACACGCATGCACTGAAATCGCTGCGCACTATTTGTTCTACGGGTTCTCCACTCGCACCTGAAGGTTTTGATTGGGTGTATCAATCGGTGAAGAGTGATGTGCATCTTGCGTCAATTTCTGGCGGCACCGATTTGTGTGGATGCTTTGTTGGCGGTGACCCAACGAAGCCCGTGTATCGCGGAGAAATTCAAGGCCCAATGCTTGGCATGGCAGTTGATGTTGTAGATGAGCAGTTGGGCTCACTGCACAGCAATCCGCTCACGCCAGGAGAGCTGGTGTGTCGTCAGCCGTTTCCAAGTATGCCGATCGGTTTTTGGAATGACGGAAACGATGGCTTTCCCGTGCAATCAAAACCAGGTCCAAAGTTTCTGGCGGCGTACTTTGAACGTTTGAGTGGCATGTGGGCGCAAGGCGATTTTGCATCGTGGACATCGCATGGGGGAATGATCATCCATGGACGCAGTGACACCACGCTGAACCCTGGCGGAGTGCGCATTGGAACTGCAGAGATCTACCGAGTGGTAGAGCAACACGCTGATGTTGTTGAGAGTTTGGTGTTCGGTCAAGATTGGGACAACGACGTGCGCATTGTGTTGCTGGTTCGCTTGGCAGAAAACGCATCGCTTACAGGCGAACTCATTGCAGACCTCAAGCAACGCATTCGAGTTGCATGCACGCCGCGACATGTTCCTGCCTTAGTGGTGCAAGTTCACGATCTTCCGCGAACTCGGAGCAATAAGTTGGTGGAATTAGCCCTTGCCGATGCGGTTAATGGCAGACCTGTGCGAAACAGCGAAGCCATTGCAAATCCTGAATGTATTGCAGTCATTGCCGCGATGGATGAACTGCGCAGGTAACCCCGATAGGCTGACGCCCGTCCTTCCGAGGTAGCTCAGCTGGCAGAGCAACGGACTGTTAATCCGTGGGTCGTGGGTTCGAT
>CANIHL010000040.1 GCA_947467375.1 Acidimicrobiaceae bacterium
AAGTTCATATGTGAGGTCCTCCGTGTGGCGTGTTCCGAGTGGTTCACGCGGTTGGTTTTTCGGTTAGCACTCAACGAGTGCGAGTGCTAATGATACGGACCTAAGCCCCGATTTTCCAACTGAGCCCGCACTGGGCAAGAAGGTCTAAAAGGGGCTCAAGAGGCAGTCCTACAACCGTATGGAAGCTGCCCTGCACCGATTCCACCAGTTTCCCGCCATCGCCCTGCAAGGCGTACGCCCCTGCCTTATCCAGCGATTCCCCTATGCCCAGGTACCAATCCATGAGCTCGGGCGATATCTGAACCATGGTCACCGACGCCGAGTCCACGGTGTGTGCCTGACGGTCCCCTCGCACTACCGAAATTGCCGTGTGCACGCGATGGGTGCGACCCGACATCTGGTTCAGCATGCGTCGAGCATCATCGAGGTTTTCGGGCTTTCCGAAAATCTCTCCGTCCACATCCACAGTGGTGTCGGCTGCAATCACCACAACATCGAGATCACTAAACCGCTGGGCAATGACGTGGGCTTTACCTTGTGCAAGTCGCTGCACGTGCGCGAGTGGTGTTTCGTGAACGAGTGGAGTTTCATCGATGTCAGCAGGTTCAATGTCGAACAACATTTGGCCTTCACCACATGCTTCGTCTAGCAACTTCGTCAACAAATCAATTCTTCGCGGCGAACGCGATGCAAGAACAATTCTTGGTTGAGTACTACTCGGAGGTTCCATTTCGAGATCAGCCACCGCTCAAGCGCATGACATCACCATCATCAGGAATGGTCATGTCGTCACGGTTGTCTAAGTAGCCCTCTGGCAACACCACTTTGATCGGGCCGTTGGTGTGCCCGCGAGCGATTCGTTCGCCACCTTCAACAATTGGAGCGTCTGCATCTAACTGCGCAGCAAGCGAACGAAGTTCAGCCAACGATTTCACTTCAGCAAACTTGCGACGCATCTCGCCACCAACTGGGTACCCCGTGAGATACCAACTGGTGTGCTTACGGAAATCGCGAATGCCGCGATCTTCGTCAAGATGTGCACACAAACCCTCTGCGTGCTCGAGCATGACTGACAACACTTCGCCAAGTTTTGGAGTTCCACTAATTGGTCGACCACTGAATGCATCTACCAGATCGCGGAACAACCATGGGCGGCCCAAACAACCTCTGCCGATTACTACTCCATCGCAACCTGTTTGCTCCACCATGCGCAATGCATCGCTTGCTTCCCAAATATCGCCATTACCAAGCACTGGAATCGTTTTGACTACTTGCTTCAGTTGGCTAATGGCTTCCCAATGTGCGCTCGGCGCATAGTGCTGTTGTGCAGTGCGCGCGTGCAGCGCAACTGCAACTGCGCCGGCATCTTCGCAAATTAATCCTGTTTCGATAAATGTGATGAGTTCATCGTTGATGCCCATGCGAAATTTACACGTCACGGGAATTCCGTATTCCTTGCCAGCAGTTACTGCTGCAGTAACAATTGCGTGCAATAGTTGACGCTTCAGCGGCACCGCTGCGCCACCACCACGACGTGTCACTTTTGGAGCTGGACAACCGAAGTTCAAATCGATGTGATCAACCGCGTTTGCCTGACCAAGTTTGTGCACTGCACGGCCAAGCATCTCTGGGTCGCTTCCGTACAACTGCAGCGAACGAAAATCTTCATCCGGACCAAACTTCAACATGGTGTCGGTTTTGCGATTGCCATGCACAAGACCGGTAGCCATGATCATTTCATTGACATACACAAGCCCAGGCCCAAATTTTCGACACAGCGAGCGAAACGGTGCATTGGTGACGCCAGCCATTGGTGCAAGCACCACCGGGGGCCAAATGCTGCGCTCGCCCAGTTGCAGTGCAGGCACTGTTGTGGCAGTGGTTGGGGTGTCAGTTGCGGTCATGGTGTTATGCGTTTGTTCGGTCGGTCAACTTCAGGTTTGGCATGGCTCCCATGCTCAATTCACTTGGACCGTCCTGCAATAAACGGTACCAACCTGCCGAGGCAATCATGGCTGCATTGTCTGTGCACATGGCCATGCTGGGCAACACCAAGCGCCAGCCGTGCTGCGCACACATTGCGGTCATCTGTTGGCGCAACAACGAGTTAGCAGCCACTCCACCGCCAAGAGCAATGGTCTTTGCGCCAATGTGCTGTGCAGCCTTCACCGACTTTGCCACCAACACATCTACAACTGCAGTTTGAAATGAAGCAGCAACGTCTTGGGTGGAAATTGACGGATACTTACGCACGTAATTCACAACAGCAGTTTTCAATCCACTAAAGGACACATCAAATCCGTCATGCAACATTGCGCGTGGAAATTCAATTGCCTGTGCATTGCCTAGCTTTGCTTCACGATCGATGGCAGGCCCGCCCGGGTGTCCGAGTCCAAGAAAACGCGCAACCTTGTCGAAGGCTTCACCTGCTGCATCGTCAATAGTTTGTCCAACAATTGAATACTTACCGTGCGACTCCATGTTCACCAGCAACGTGTTGCCACCGGATACCAACACGACCAACATGGGGAACTCAACGTGTGGGTCGTCGAGCAGTGCTGCATACAAATGTGCTTCTAAGTGATTTACGCCGATAAATGGTTTGTTCAATGCGAGTGCAATTGACTTTGCAGTAGAGACACCCACCAGCAACGCACCAACAAGACCAGGGCCAACCGTTGCAGCAACTGCATCAATACGTTCAAAACCAACACCCGAATCTTGAATTGCCTTACGAATAACAGGAGTCATCGCTTCAACATGCGCACGACTGGCAATTTCAGGCACAACTCCACCGAAGCGCGCATGCTGTTCAATTTGTGTGGCAACAACCGACGACAACACGTCGTTGCCGCCCATCACTACCGCTGCTGCAGTTTCATCGCAGCTGGACTCAATACCAAGCACGACAGTTGCTTCATCGACGCGAATCATGGTCTGGTCTTTTCAATATTGCGCAAACGATCACGGAATGTGTCGTCTTGAATATCTTGACACCACATCACAATTGCATCGTCGGTGTTTTCGTAATACTTGCGACGAACTCCTGCAGGAACAAAACCGAACCGACGGTATAGCTCTTGTGCCGCGGTGTTGGTGTGACGAACCTCAAGCGTGAGTGCTTCACATTTTCGTTGTCGTGCATGCCATGCAAGTTCAAGCATGAGCTCGGTTGCAATGCCTCGTTGTTGCCAGTCTGGATGCACCGCAATATTGGTCACGTGAGCATCGGTGTCAGCAAACAACAGACCGCAATACCCCACCAGTTCTCGGCCAATGTGAGCAACCGCGTAATAGCGGTGGCCCCTATTCATCATTTCAATTTCGTCGGCAAACACCTTCTGGGTCCACGGCTTTGGATACACCACTTCTTCAATTGGCATGATGTCGCGAATATCGCGGCGATGCATTTGCGCAACTTCAAGCACCGGATGAGCCTGTGATTGCTGTGCGTTTCCAGCATCAACCTTCTTGATCAATCGGTCGAGAATGCTCATTGTGCACTCCTGGTGGCCCAGTTGATTTCGGCATCGGGTGCACGCAAATACATGGGAACTACTTCATCCACAAGCACCCACTCACCACGCAATGCGCGTTCGTGTGCAATTTCAACCAATGTTGAAGCGAGCGGCATTGAGTACTTGTCGTCCGCGAATTCCAGCGCAGGAAGCACCGGGTTCAGTCGTTCGCGAAACTCTGTTTCGTGCTTCAGAGCACCTGTGCCTACGAGCAACGTTGATTGCCCGCGGTCAAGCACATCGACAGCGCACATTTCTGGTGACCCAATTTGTGGTTTGCCTACTTGTTTCAGTTTTCCATCAGACATGCGATACAGCGACCAATACACCTCACCGCGTCGAGCATCGACAACGGAGGCGATGACTTCGTTGGTTGTCTGCACCGCTGCAGCCAAAATGTCGAGGCTGGTAACGGGGATAATCGAAACGTCAATTACTTGTGCAATCGCTTGTGCAGAGGCAATGCCAACTCTCATACCTGTAAACAGGCCAGGCCCAATATCAACTGCAATTCCACCAACATCCCATAGTTCGACAGATGCTTGTTTGCACACGAAGTCGATCATCGGTGTGAGTGCTTCGGCATGTTGACGATCGCTACGAATTTCGCTGCTTGCAAGAACCACATCGCCATCGTGCAACGCAACGCTTACTGCATCGGTTGCTGTATCAATTCCCAAAATGATCATGCCGACCACCGCGCAAGCGATGTGCGAAGTTTGTCCCATCGCGTTTCCCATTGCTTGCCACGCCAGCCAATTTCAATGCGTCGCGAGTCTTCGCTTCCATCAACATGGTTCAACGTGATAGTCAGTCCGTCGCCGATGTCATCACCCACAACATCGCCCCACTCCACCAGCGCAACTCCACCTGCTTCAACGAGTTCAGCAATTCCTAAGTCGGCAAGTTCACCGGTGCGCTCTAGGCGATACAAGTCGGCATGATGCATGGGAATCCGACCGCCCGAATAGTTATGTAGCAAATTAAATGTTGGCGAAGTAATTGCTTCTGATACTCCAAGCGATTTGCCAAATTGTTGCGCAAAATATGTTTTCCCCGCACCCATTTCCCCGATCAACACAAACATGTCCCCAGGTTTTGCCAAGCCAGCAATCACCGCGGCTATGCCTGCGGTGTCTGTTTGGTGCGGTGCAGTCAAGGTAATCATGAGGGAAGGCCGTATTCAGCCTAGGTAGTAACGCAGGCGAACTAATTGATGTAGTTGCGCGGCATTCGAGCACTGATTGCGCACACAATTTCATAGCCAATGGTGCCCATTTTGTTAGCCCATTCATTGGCGGTAATAACTTCAGAACCCTGTGCGCCAATCAACACCACCTCGTCGCCAATGCGCACTGCATCATCTGTGCAGTTCACCATGATCTGATCCATCGTGACTACACCCGCAAACGGGCGGCGAATTCCACCGATGAGTACAGACCCGCTCTCCCACAAACCACGGGGCACGCCGTCTGCATAGCCAAGCGGAAGAGTGGCAACCGTTGAGTCTTGTTCCATCGTTCGCTTCAACCCATACGACACGCCTTGCCCTGCAGCAACTCGCTGCACGTGTGACACGCGCGCATGCACCGACATCACCGGGCGAAGATCAAGTTGATGTGTTGCGCCAAATGAATTGGTGTGTGCATCACCAGGTATTCCGTACAGAGCAATACCAACTCGCGCCATGGTGCAGCCAGCGCCTGCATCGAGTTTGCGAATTGCAGAAGCAGAATTTGAAACATGCACGTGGCGCACTTCAATTCCGCTAGCGCGTACTTGTTCGACACAACGCGAGAATGTCGAAACTTGTTGTTGTGCAAATTGTGTATCCACAACATCTGCTGTTGCCAAGTGTGTGAATATTCCTTCAAGCGATAACCACTGCGACTCGGCAACAAGTTTGGCAACCTTCACCGCATCTTCAGGCGACACACCTACTCGGTGCATTCCGGAATCCACTTTCACGTGTACTGAGGCCATGATTTCAAGATCATGTGCAGTGCGCGCGAATTCAGTAATGGTTGCTTCGTTGTACAACGTGGCAATAAGACCGTACGAAATGATGTCGCGATGTTGCTCTGCCGGCTGCTCGCTCATGATCAAAATAGGAGCATTGATTCCGCTTTGACGAAGCGCGATGCCTTCAGACACCAGCGCAACACATAGTCCTTGCGCCCCTGACTGCAGAGCAACTCGCGCGCATTCAATTGCGCCATGGCCGTATGCGTCGGCTTTGACTACCGCCCACAATTGTTGCGGACCAATATGGGCTGCAAGAGTTGCAACATTATGACGAAGTGCACCGAGGTCGATCTCGGCCCACGCCCAGCGTTGTGCATTCATTGGTTTCTACTCAGCAGCAACGACAGCGACTGCCACGCTGTCGGTATGTGAAATTGACACTTGCCACGACGTAATTCCTCGCGCGTCTGCGAGTTGTTTGGCACGACCTTCGACGCGCAATGTTGGTTGGCCCGAGGTCAACTTCAATACTGATACGTCGTGCAGGTCGAATGCTCCAAGCCCAACACCAAGAGCTTTCATCGTTGCTTCGCGCACTGCAAAGCGCGCGGCAAGGCTAGAAACTTGGTCCGACTTGGCGCCGAGCGATTGCAATTCATCTGCTGTAAACAGACGATTGCGCAGCTGTGGCGTGCGCTCAAGCGCAGTACGAAACCGCTCAATGTCTACGGCGTCAATGCCAATGCCCTGCATCGCTATTGCCCGTTTTGCGAGGTACGCCAGTGATTTGCCGATTCGCTAATTGGCAAAATAAGCAGGTCTGCAACCGAGACTTCGGCCAGACGGTCTTCACGAAATGATCCTTCGGTTTCCGTTACCCAGTCAACAAGTCGGTTGTACCTGTCGTCGTAGCCCTGCAAAACATTCTTCATCGTTGAGGCTGGCAAGCGATCGTGGAACAACACGTGAAGCAGCGTGATGCCAGTTGTTTCGGTTCCTTTTGTCTCTGGAACAAAAATCACTGTGCGGTTATCGCGTCGACCACGGGCAACCAACACATTGCGATCGGTTGCAACTCGGTGCTTGGTTCCTACTAGAGCAGAGTTGCCATCTACGCGCGATGTGAGTTCGAGCGAAATTCCGCCTCGATCAATCACGTTTACTGTCGCTGTATTTGCTTCAACATTGCCTTCAACGCCATAGCGCGTAAACCCGACAACCGATGAAATAGCCGGATCAAGATCTGCAATCACTTTCAATGTCTTGTATGACAGGCGGTCTCGCGATACTCCGGCCTTCAGAACTTCTTGCACCAACGAGCGATCGAGCAAGCCTTCATCGCTGCGCGAAATTCCAACAGTGACCGTCTTCGCCTGATGCTTAATGGCGTCGACTGGGCGTGTGAGTTCATCGATAGAACGCGTAAGCGCGCTGGTGAGATCATCAAGAATTGCTTCTGGAGAACTGACCTTGCCTGTGCTCTGTTGGTATGCCTGCAACGGATCGCTCGACATTGCATCGCGCAACATGGTGACTACACGAACCGCGGTACTCGCTTCTAAGTTTCCGTCGTACATGCCAGTGGCAAGAGCATCAAAGAACCTTGTTGCTGGGACACCAATTTCTGAACGAACCTTGGTCAGTAATTGGCTGCCGACTCCGCCACGTTCAACTGCATGTTCAACAACTTCTCGTGCTGAACGCAAGGGACGTGCAAGCGAGTCAATTGCCAGCGCAGCTTCGTAACCAAACAAATGACCAACCATCACGCTCAAAATGAACGCCACTCGCGGGTCAACTCGCGGCACAGAAATAACTGCGGCCGCAGCATCGAAGCGCTGCTCGCCTTCTTGGGCAATCACGATTGGCAACGCCTTGTGCGCACGATAGATGGCAATCTCTTTCGCCACATCGCTTGCGGTGCCGTCCGAGAGTCCAGTTGCGCACACAATGATCATCGGTTCGCACGACAAGTCAATGTGTTTCTTGTCTTCGGTGATGTCACAGGCAATTGACTTGTAGCACAGCTCTGAAAGCTTGATCCGTACTTCTTCTGCAGCAACCGCATTGAAGCCGTTGCCGACAACAGTCCAATAGCGACGAGCCGGCGCGAACTGGCGTGCAGCCTCCGCAATTTGTGGGCGAAGTGCCAACACCTGGAACATGGCGTCAGGAATGGTGCGCAATGCCGTCAGCAATTGATGACGCTCATCATTGGTACCGGTTCCGAGTGCTGCCGAGATTGCACAGGACAGCAAAGCGCCTGCAGCAACTTGAGAATAAAACGCCTTCGTACTGGCCACGCTCATTTCCACGTCGCGGCCATCTGAAGTGAACAACACACCATCGGCTTTTGCAGACAACTCGCTGCCGCGACGGTTCACGATGGCCAGAACAGATGCACCGCGAGTACGCGCCAAGTCAACTGTGCGATTGGTATCGGTAGTTGTTCCGCTTTGGCTAATTGCAATGATCAACGTGTCGGTCATGTCGAGTTGTAGTTGGAAACCAGACAACTCGGTGGCTGGCAATGCATCAACTTGCACGCGGTGGTCCACCATGGTGCGCAACAGTTGCGCCAGGCTGCGACCAGCAATGGCTGCTGTTCCTTGCCCAATTACGCGAATGCGCGTGAAGGTTCCGGCCGTGAGTTTCTCTCGAATGTCGTCTGGCATGACGGTGGTGTCCAGCGTTGCCTCCAGCAGTCCGTTGCGCTCGGAAATTTTCCCGCGCAAGGTCTTGCGGAAACTCAGCGGCGATTCTGCAATTTCCTTCGATAAGAAGTGTTTGTGATCACCGCGATCAATGTCGCGGGTGGTCACTTCGGCAACGTAAACATTGCTTTCATCAAGTGGAATTGTTGTTCCGTCATAGGCAAGCATGCGCAAGCCAGCAAGCGTTCCCGCATTGTTGCCGTCAAGCGCAATGACCTGGCCACGACTTGATGGGTTATTCGCGTCGGCAAGTGACTCGCCGTCCATGCGCACATAGTGCAACGTTTCCTCGACAACGCCATATGGCTCGCTGGCAACAATGAAACGATCTTCTGCAATACCTACGTATAAACCTTGACCACTTCCGCGAAGCGCCAGCATCATCGAGTTTGGTTCGTCGGCACTGGCAACCGCAATTGCCACGCTGCCTTCAAACTCAGCAACAGTTTCTCTAAACGAATCCACAAATGTCATTCCGGCTGCGTTCTTGCGCGAGACAACCGTTGGAATGACTTTTGCATCGGTGGTGATTGGCTCTGCAATATGCAACCCATTGCGAACTTTGATGTCTGCATGGTTGTCAACGTCGCCGTTTAGTGCTGCCAGCATGTACGGCGCTGCCGAACTGCCACCCACTTCTTCACTGTTCACTGGGTGCGCATTTGGTTCAGAAATAATGCCCACGCTCGCCCAACGCGTGTGTCCAAGAATGGACACTCGCGCACCTGGCTGATCCACGAGCAACCGCAACAACGAATCGTTGGCAACCGTTGTACGCATTGCGCGAGTGTTGTCACCAAGTTCGCCAATTTCGGCTGCTGCCTTGTACACAAACGACCATGCGCGATTACCTGCACCTACACGCACGGAGCCGTTGGTGAACAGCGCATCGTCAAGACGACCCGCAAGTAAAGGAGCAACTCGCTTATCGGTTGCATCTAAACCATGACCCCACACCAACACGTTTACGCCGGCAGAATCGCGACCGCGAACTTCCATGCGATCAAGTGCCGAAAATGCCTGCTGAATAGATAGGTATGCGTTGCGAGCACTTGCGCTTGCACCTTTGCCAGCCAATTCGCCAACAGCCTTTGCTGTGCGTAGGCGGTCATTGCGTAACGACCAAGTGGCGTCACGAAGCGCGATCAGTTCGTTGCTTCGTCGTTCAACTTCGCGTGTGGAAAGCCCAGATTCCGACTCCAACTGAAGCTCTGCCCCGGCAGCAAGTGCATCCAGTTGATCCACGCGAGATACCAGGCCAGTTACGAGCGCCACATTGTCGATCAGGGTTCCAAGCCCAGACTCACCGCGCAACGACGCATCAGCTTCGCCCACTAGGCGACCAGATTCAGCGATGTTTCCTGTTGCACCCGCGGCAATTGCTCGGTCAAGGGCATCCAGAATGTCGGCAGCAAGTGGCAAAGGTCTTGCCGAGGGCCGCGACACAACGCAGATGATGCCGCACATGGTTACTAGGTTACCGAACCCCGCCGAAGCGTTGCGATGCAACCTCAGCAAGCCCTTGTGCCACAGCGTCTGCGGTTTCCTGAGTTGCTGCTTCCACCATTACGCGAACAACTGGCTCGGTTCCACTTGCGCGCAACAGAACACGACCCACTCCGCTCAATTTCAGCGTTGCTTCTGCAATTTCGGATGCAAGTTGTTCTGCAGGGTTACTCACCACTTGGGCAACACGAATGTTGATCAACGTTTGTGGAAGTGACGTCATTGCAATGCGTGCAAGAGTTGCCAACGGTTGTGCTTCACGTCGCACCAAATCGACAAGCATCGCTCCGGCAAGCAGGCCATCTCCGGTTGTTGCATGATCACGATAAATAATGTGACCGCTTTGCTCTCCGCCCAACACCAATCCGTGTTCGTCGAAGGCAACAAGAATGTTTCTGTCACCAACTGGTGTGGTGATCACGTTGATTCCCGCTTTATCCATGGCTTGATGAAAACCAGCATTCGTCATGACCGTTACCGCAACCGAGTTCGACTTCAACTTTCCACGTTTGTGCAAGTCAACTGCAGCAAGTGCAATGAGGTGATCGCCATCAACAACATCACCAATATGGTCAACCGCAATGACGCGATCGCCGTCGCCATCAAATGCAAGACCTAGGTCAGCCTTATGCAAGCGCACTGCCTCGCTCACCACTTCAGGATGTGTTGCGCCACAACCCTCGTTGATGTTTTTCCCATTTGGTCGGTCGTTCAACACAATGACCGTTGCACCAAGTCGCGCGAATACTTCAGGTGCAACATCACTCATTGCGCCGTTGGCGCAATCCAGCACCACACGAATGTTGGCAAACGCCAGCACGGGAAATAGCCCAACGATGTGGGACGCATACTCGCCCAGCAAATCAACTTGTGTAGCTGGAGCAGAAGCGACTGTTGCCGAACCGGTCATGTGCGATTCAATTGCATCTTGCTGCGCATCGCTTAACTTCACACCGCCATTAGCAAACAGCTTTACCCCATTGTCTAAATACGGGTTATGCGATGCGGTAATTGCCGCGCTGGCACAGCCTCGTTTTGCTGCCAAAAACGCAATTGCCGGTGTTGGAGCTACGCCAAGCAGTTCGACCGATACTCCACCAGCAAGCAATCCGTTGGCGAGTGCGGTCTCTAATTGTTTTCCAGATTCGCGAGTATCGCGACCAATCAAAACTTTCGTTACGCCAAGTTCACGCGCAGCAACCATCCCAAGTTCTGCAACATATTGCTCGGTAAGTTCCGTGAAGGCGACTCCACGAACACCGTCGGTGCCAAATCGAAGCATCGTTTACACACACATCCGCGCGACGAACATCGCGCGAACCAACGAGTGATTAACGCTTCGTGTACTGAGGCGCCTTGCGCGCCTTCTTGAGGCCGTACTTCTTGCTTTCCTTTTTGCGCGAGTCGCGAGTAAGCAATCCAGCCTTGCGAAGCACTGAGCGCTTCTCTTCGTCGAGTTCAAGAATTGAACGAGCAATTGCCATGCGCAGCGCTCCAGCTTGGCCAGCGATTCCGCCACCCTGAATGTCACAGTCAACGTCATAGGTCGTTTCTGCTTCTACAACGCGAAATGCTTCGGTTGCTGCAGCACGCTGCAATGCGTTTGGAAAATAATCTTCAAACTCGCGTCCGTTGATTACTACTTTGCCGGTGCCTGGACGCAAACGCACACGTGCGACTGCTTCCTTACGACGACCGGTTGTCTGTGTCAGTGGCTTTGTTCCCACGGTTGCTCCTCTATTCGATCTTTGTTAATCAGCGCGCTTTTGCGTGCGGGATATTCAGAACTTTTGGTGACTGTGCTTCGTGACCGTGTTCTGGTCCTGCGTGAACCTTCAACTTCTTGATCATCTGACGACCAAGTGGTCCCTTAGGCAACATGCCACGAATGGTGCGACGGATCGCATCCTCTGGCTTACGGCTCAACAAGTTGCCGTACGTCTGTGAGCGCAAACCGCCTGGGTAACCGCTGTAGTCGTGAACGAGTTCTTTGTCGGCCTTGCCCTTGGTGAGAACAATCTTTGAAGCATTGACGATGACCACATGGTCACCGGTGTCCATGTGCATGGCGAACATTGGCTTGTGCTTGCCACGCAAGATTGATGCAACTTCTGTGCACATGCGACCAAGGACCAAACCGTCGGCATCAACAACATGCCACTCGCGTTTAATTTCACTTGCTTTTGGACTGTACGTGCGCATCATAAAAAACTACTTTCGAAAACTGAGGACTTGGCTGAAAACTCAGCCAAACGCTGCCCCTATGGACCGTTTCAGGATAGGGGTCGCGGGGGCCTAATCACAATCGGCTGGGTAGCCAACTTCCCACAAAATCAAGCCCTGTGGGGGTGCAACCGGCGCCGCCTGTGCCCTGTCGCCAGACACGATGAGCCCGCGCATATCGCTTGGTGGACGCTTGCCGAGGCCAATGTCTACGAAGGTGCCCACCAGGGCTCGGACCATTTGATGGCAAAACGCATTGGCCCGAATATCGAACCTCAGCACTCCCTCGCCAAGGTCGCGCCATTCTGCATTCATCACATGCCGGCGCATGGAGTGCTCAAAGGTGTCATTTTCGTCGGAAGGCTTTGGTTTGCGGCAAAACGCCGAGAAATCGTGCTCGCCAATCACTGCATCTGATGCCAATTGCATCGATCGAAGTTTGAGTGGCTTAATAATGTGCCAAGCCGAATCGACCATAAACGGGTTTGGCGTTTCCGTGTTCAACACCGTGTAGCGATACGAGCGCCACAACGCGGTATAGCGAGCATGAAAATCGGGCTTCGTCCACACTGCTTCGCGCACTGCAATAGACGGACCGCACAACGAATTCAACTGCTTCATTAACACGGGCAAATTCACGCGATCTGGTAAGTCTGCGCCGATCATTTGTCCCCACGCGTGCACACCTGCATCGGTGCGACCTGCAGGAATGATTTTTACTTCTTCTTGCAAAATTTGTGCGAGCGCACTTTCAATCGTGGACGCGACAGTGTCAACTCCAGGATTAGTGGCAAAGCCATGAAATTGATCGCCCTTGTAGGCGATCGTCATGCGTGCGCGACGCATGGCCATGATGAATCAGACGAGTTCGATGCGCGCCATTGGTGCATTATCACCATGGCGTGGACCAAGCTTGAGCACGCGGGTGTATCCACCATTGCGGCCGGTGTAGCGAGGTGCAACAACGTTGACCAACTTGTTGGTCATTTCTTTGTCATTCAAGTACGACTGGATCTGACGAATGCGGTGAATACGCATTGGGCCTTCACCCTGCGCCTTGATTGCCTTCGTGATCAACTTCTCCGCGATTGGGCGAAGTGCCTTGGCCTTGCCTTCGGTGGTCACAATGCCCTCTGCAGCAAAAAGTGATGCAGCGAGGTTCGCCATCAACAACTTTTGATGGTGTGGGCTATGTCCGAAGCTTCGGGCGCGTCTTGGGGTTGCTGGCATGTCTCATCGTCTCCTATGAAGTGGTGCGTATTGGTGCGCTATCAGATGCGCAGTGACAATCCGCGTTCGTCGAGCTTCAACTTGATTTCATCCAACGACTTCTGACCGAAGTTGGTGATGTTCAATAGATCTTCTTCACTGCGCAGCAACAATTCGCCAACAGTGTTGACCTGTGCACGCTTCAAGCAGTTACGAGGACGCTCGCTCAAGTCGAGGTCTTCAATGCTCAAGTCGAGGTCTGGCGAACCAGCACCCGTGCCTGCAAGCTCACCAAGTTCGAGTGCCATTGGCGCATCGCTCATGGTTGCTACAAGGTCGACCAATGAACGAAGTGTTGCGCCTGCTGATGCAAGTGCTTCGCGTGGCTCAATGGTTCCATCGGTTTCGATGTCGATGATGATCTTGTCGTAGTTGGTTGACTGCTCAACGCGTGTTGGCTCTACGAGGTAGGTGCAACGACGGACTGGTGAGAAGATTGCATCGATTGGAATGATGCCAATCACCTTGCGGGTGTCGCGGTCGCTTGATGCATAACCTTTGCCACGCTCGATGGTGAGGTCTACAACCAAACGGCCCTTTGCCGACAAAGTGGCAATGTGCTGTGACTTGTTGAGAATTTCAACACCGGTTGGGCACACGATGTCTGCTGCGGTGATGTCTGCTGGGCCCTTCACATCAAGTGTGATGACCACTGCTTCGTCACTCTCAGAGACAACAACGATGTCCTTCAAGTTCAAAATGATTTCGGTGACATCTTCGGTAATGCCTTCGATGACGTCGAACTCGTGAAGCGCTGACTCGAACTTGACCGAGGTGATTGCTGCGCCAGGAATTGACGACAACAACATGCGGCGAAGCGAGTTGCCAATGGTGTGACCAAGGCCTGGCTCGAGTGGACCTACAGAAAACTTCTGACGGTTACCTTCTGGCGAACCGATTGCTTCAACTGATGGGCGCTGAATAACAAGCATTGATTTCTCCTATTGCCAATTCGTTTAGGGGTTACTTCGAGTAAAGCTCAACGATGA
>CANIHL010000041.1 GCA_947467375.1 Acidimicrobiaceae bacterium
ATTTGGCGCATGCTGACGATTGCCATGACTATCTCCTCTCCTGTGGTTAGGAAACCTGAGCCCCGGCGCTTTCACGACCACAGGGTGGAACTCAAGTATGTGTATTTAGTACTGCACCGCGGTTTTACGGCCCGTGTGAGTGTATCGGCACTAAAACGGCTCGGGGCCTTAGCCCACTTGGGTTGTTGGTTACAGGGGCACACGTCGTTGGGTCGAGATAGACCCCCGACCGGCGAACCCCGATGTATAGGGCTCCACTGGATATCCCGATGCGAAAGCCCGAAGCCACGCGGTCTCCTGCCTTTACTTCAACACGTTCAAGACGACCATGCGTCACCAGCACTCCGTCCCTGCCCCGCACCACCACATACTTCGAACCCGCCACCGACCCCGAAAAGGTGACTTCCCCGCTGGCAGCCGAATACACCAGGGCATGCGGCGGGGTGACGTATTCGACGCCGCGATTACCCGCGCACCACGTGCATGTCGGTGCACGAAATGAATCTGCAACAGCAAATTGTGTTGGCAACATCAGCGCGCACAGCGCAGCGACGAACTCAATCAATTTCGGCGGCACGAAGACGTGAGCGCAATTGCAACACTGCCTTCGTATGAATCTGCGACACTCTGCTCTCGGTTACACCGAGCACGTCACCGATTTCGGCAAGTGTGAGATTCTCTTCGTAATACAACACAAGAACAGTTCGTTCTTTTTCTGGAAGCTTCTTCATTTCTTGGCGCATGATTCTGCGCGTTTCGTCCGCTTCAACGACTGCGTCTGGGCTGGTAGCACGATGCATGTCTGAATGTGTGGCTGTGGCGGTGTTGTCGGCAACCACGTGATCAAGCGGACCAACCGAACCAGCTGCAATGTCGGATAACCATTTTTGAAAGTCGGTATCGGAAATTTCTAACTTCGCCGCAATTTCTTCTTCAGACGGCGAGCGACCCAGTTCGTGTTCAAGCGTGGACATTGCTTGCTCCACCGATCGCGACTTTGAACGCACACTTCTTGGAACCCAATCGAGTGCACGAAGGCTGTCAAGAATGGCGCCACGAATTCTCGGTATTGCATAGGTTTCAAACTTTGCGCCCTGCGTTGGGTCGTACCGATCGATGGCATTCATTAATCCGAACACGCCAGCAGAAACTAAATCTCCCGTGTCCACACGCTTCGGCAAACCTGCTGCTAAACGACCAGCAACGAACTTGATGAGTGAGGCGTAGTGAACCACGAGCCATTCACGCGCAATGGGGTCTTTGCCGTCGTGCCACTGCTGCCAAGCATCATCAATTGTCAGGCGAACGGGCAGAGCATTCATGCCCTGTAATTATGCCCGCGGATGCGATACCCCGTAGGCAGACTTCAGTCGCTCTTTGCTCACATGCGTATAACGCTGAGTAGTTGCCACATCGCTGTGGCCCAATAACTCTTGGACAGCGCGCAAGTCGGCTCCATTATCGAGCAAATGTGTCGCAAACGTGTGGCGAAGTGCGTGAGGGTGCGTAGGCGCTAACGAGCGTGCATCAATGATTCGTCGCACATCGCGGGTGCCAAGTCGACCACCACGGCCATTGACGAACAATGCCAATTCGGTCTTGTCTGTGGACACCTCCGAACGAAGTATCGCCCACGCTGTGAGT
The DNA here is from genome assembly GCA_947467375.1 of Acidimicrobiaceae bacterium. Lineage (GTDB taxonomy): Bacteria > Actinomycetota > Acidimicrobiia > Acidimicrobiales > Ilumatobacteraceae > UBA3006. The sequence continues at coordinate 1,645 of CANIHL010000041.1, forward strand.
GCGACCAGCGATGGCTCGCTCACCGGAACGCGGCGTTGCTTGTTGCCCTTACCTGTCACAATGACTGCCTGTTGTTTCACATTCACGCTGTCCACATCGAGTGAACACAGTTCGCTTACACGCAATCCGCTTCCATACAGCAATTCAATAATTGCCGTGTCGCGTGCATTCTTCCAATCTGGGTCAGCATCGTTCGTTGCGTGCAGAAGCGCATTCAGTTGTTCGTTCGTGAGCACCTTTGGAAGCCGACCAGTATCGGTGGGGGTGCGCACGCCGGCAGTTGGATCGATTTCTATTTTGTGATCGCGCACCAGCCACGCAAAGTATTTGCGCAGTGCGGCAACCTTTCGGCCAACGCTGCGCTTCGCCATTTTCATGGTGGTGAGAAACCCGATGTACTGCCGCACCACATCTTTGGTCACCTTGCGGGGGTCGTCGATGGACTGTCGCTCTACCCAATTTGCGAATTGCGAGATGTCGCTGACATAAGCAGAAATCGTGTTCGTAGAAGCAGCAGTGAGCGACGTAGCGAAGTCGTCAATTTCCCAAGCGGTTGCTGCCTCCATGAATTCCACCGTACCCCGCTGGTGTTTGCGCACCGAGCACCTCCCACCAACCACCGTTGTTCACTACCCAACCCATTGACTCCATGCGTCCAAGGGCAAACGCAATATCGACGACATCGCGTCTTGTGCGGAGCACCAGCTGATCCAAGGTGAGCGCGTCGCCGGCCATTGCACCAGCAAGCGCTGCGTCGTCTGGCAATAACGAATTTCGTTCGTCGAACAGCGGAGGGTGCACTCGGCGAGTGTCGAGCCCCAGTGCAACAAGCACATCGTCTACAGACACCACCGGTGCACACCCCTGCTGCAATAACAAATTGGTTCCTGCTGAAGATGTGTTGCGGGGCGAACCGGGTACAGCCATAACGGTGATGTCGCGCTTCTGTGCTTCTTCAACGGTGATCATGGACCCACCAGTTGCGCGCGACTCAACTACGACTACTACTTCAGATAACGCAGCAAGCACTCGGTTGCGCAGTGGAAAGCGATACGGCTCGGGTGATGTTCCTGGCGGCGACTCACTGAGCAACAACCCATGTTCAGAAATGAAATTCCACAGCTCAATATTTTCTTTTGGATACACCACGTCTAAACCAGAGGCAACTACCCCAATTGGAATGCCTAACCGCGAGCGGTCGCTTGCTCGCGAATACGCAACTGACACGCCTTTGTGTGCCCAAGCATCTATTCCTCTTGCAAGCCCAGACACGGTTGCAATACCTTGCTCGGCAAGATCGAACGAAATGTGTGACGCCATGTATCTGCCTGCCGCAGTTGCAGAACGCGTGCCCACTATGCCAACACGACGTTGGTTCAGTGCCCCAAGGTTGCCGCGGAAAAACAACACCGGGCTGCGGGTTGGATCTTGCTGCAACATGCACGGAAAATCTGGAGCGCCAACATGTGTGACCGACATTGCTGTGAGTTCTAACCGCTGTGCCATTCGCTCACATTCCTGCAACGTTGGTTGATTGTTACCAAGTGTTGCTGCAACCGCACTCGGCAATTGCTTGTCTAGTAACTGCGACAGTTTGCGACTGGTCAGCGTTGGCTTGGTAGCCAATACCGCAGCAATTACTCGCTCGTCATCGAGTGCCATCATGATTGCGCAACCCGATCTCCGGAAAACTGTGGCTGCACTCCAACACGAAGCGCAAGCGCAACAGCAACGTGAACTTCTTCCACACATTCGGATTGATCTCGCAGGTCGGACACCGTGCGAGCCACGCGACGAATGCGGTGATACCCACGACCCGAGAGTCGGCCACGCTCAACGTGGTGGCGAAGTAACGCAGCGGCCGCAGGACTGAGTGGTGCGAACTTGTCTAATGCATCGGCCGAGAGCGCCGAGTTGACGCAACCATTTCTACTCATTGCAAGATCGCGTGCAGTTGCTACGCGCAGTGCAATGTCACGACTCGACTCCGATGGCTTCGCTGCAAGTAGTTCATCTACGTGCGGACGAGTAACCGCAACGCGCAAGTCGAATCGGTCGAGTAACGGGCCCGAGAACCTTCGCAGATATTTCTGCTTTGCACGATCGTCGCACACACATAAACCTGGAGTACCTTCACCACACGGGCATGGATTAGTTGCAGCAACTAACAAAAACTTTGCTGGCAACTGCACCGAAGACTTCGCGCGTGCAACGCGAACCACGCCTTCTTCTAACGGCTGACGCAACGCATCCAGAACACTTGGTGCAAACTCACCCAATTCATCTAAGAACAACACGCCATTTGTGGCTAACGAAATTTCTCCAGGGCGAAGCGAAGAAGTTCCACCGCCAACCATGGCAACAAGTGACGTGGAGTGATGGGGCGCTCGCAGCGGAGGCCTGCTTACCAATCCGTTCGCAGGCAACGCCAAATGTGCGGCCGAATGAACAATGGTGGTAGTAACCGCATCGTGTGTAGACAGGTTGGGCAATATTCCAACCAGGCGTTGTGCAAGCATGGACTTGCCAGCGCCAGGTGGACCAACGAGCAACATGTGATGCGCGCCGGCCGCGGCAATTTCGCATGCATGTCGCGCCGCGCTTTGTCCGCGCACATCAGCCATGTCGGCAATGTCGTGTTGCTTGTGTTCAACGTGTACGTCGGCCACTTGTTGCCACTGCTCTTCCCCGCGAATGCAGCGAACCAACTCGGCAAGATTGGACACCGAACGAACGGCGCGCCGTGAAGCAACGCAAGCCTCACGTTCGGCAACTCGGGGAACCACCACCACTCGGTCATCGAGTGAGGCAACGAGAGGAACAACGCCGGGAACACTGCGCAACGAACCATCCAGCCCAAGTTCACCAACAAATGCGAACTCTGCAATGGAATCTGCAGTGAGTACTTCCTGCACAACTAATAATCCAACGGCAATTGCCACGTCTAGGCCAGCACCGCCCTTGCGTTCGTTTGCGCCATTGGCCAGGTTGACCGTGATGCGCTTGTTTGGCCAGGGCAAGTCGCACGACAACAACGCAGCCCGCACTCTGTCGCGTGATTCGCGGCACGCTTCATCAGGCTGACCAACAATGGTGAACCCCGGCAGGCCCATTCCTAAATGAATTTCAATATCTACAGGGGCGCCCTGAACTCCGAGCAACGTTGCAGAGCGAATGGATACAAATGACATACAACGAGGTGTGCCAATAACTGCACATTCGGAAGCACATATGGAGTGCCACCAACCATGCTCCTATTCCTGTGAGAATGTTCGGGTGCGACGCCTCACCCCACTGATATTCATTGCATTATTCGCAGTAACTGCGTGCTCTGAGACTCCGCGCACGGGTACGAACTTCTGTCGCCAACTGGCAAAAGAAATGCCAGGAATTGCAGTGATGCCCGCAACGGTTGAAGAAGTGAATGCAGCCGTTGGTCATTTCACCAGGCTGCGGAAAGTTGCACCACTTGAAGTGCAGCAGGACTGGGATGTACTCACCGAATTAATGATTGCGGCATCAAAGGTGAAAGCAGAGGATGCAGAGAGTGTGCAACAAGTTGCAGACTTGGCATACGCCTCCGAAGCCAGCTCGAAGTCGGCTTCAGACTGGGTGAAGGCAACGTGTGGAGTTGATATTTCGCTTGGCGTTCAAGTAACGCCGTAGTTCAATTAGCGAATTTCTCCACGCTTCACAATTACTTTGTCGACAAGACCGTAATCTTTCGCAAGATCTGGTGTGAACCAACGATCACGCTCTGAGTCTTGCTGAATCTGTTCAATCTTTCGTCCGGAGTGGAATGCAATGAGTTCGGCCATGCGCTTCTTCGTGTACTGCAGTTGCTCAGCCTGAATTGCAATGTCTGAAGCTTGACCACGAAGACCAGCAAGTGGTTGGTGCATCATGATGCGCGCGTTTGGCAACGTGTAACGCTTGCCCGCTGTTCCTGCGGTGAGCAAGAACTGACCCATCGAGGCAGCAAGACCCAGGCACACCGTTGCAACGTCGCAACTAATGAACTGCATCGTGTCGTAAATTGCCATGCCTGCGGTTACTGAACCGCCTGGACTGTTGATGTATAGCCACACATCGGCTTTTGGGTCTTCGCCTTCAAGGAACAACAGCTGTGCGCAAATTTGGTTCGCAACATCGTCATTCACGTCGCTGCCCAACATGATGACTCGGCTCTTCAACAACCGAAGGAAGATGTTGCTTTGTGCATCGGGGCCGCCATCTTGTGCAAATGGCGCGTTTGGCAAGTGAAGTGGGCTGTTACTCATGGCGATCAGACTACTACCCCACTATTGCGCAGTAGGGAGTGGCATGAAGTGACGCCGAACACCACTAAACACCACAACAACGCGTTCATCATTGGCGATTTCGCCACGAATTGCGAGGAGTCCTGCGAGTCCTGCCGTTCCCGTGGGGCTCACATCAATGGTTGTCACCTTGTGCGCAAGCGCATACGCGTCGACAATGTGCTGCTCGGTAGCAACAACAGGAGAGCCACCACTTTCCGCCATTGCATTGCACACACCGATCCAGTCGTACGTCTCGTCATCCAAAATTCCATCGGCAAGTGATGACTCCACGTTTTCCCACGGCCACATACATTCAGACCAACGAGCTCCTGCATTGTTCCCGCCACCACTTGCAGTTGCGTGTTGCCATGCCCGAGCAAGCGGCGCGCAACCTTGCGTCTGCACTGCGTGCAACTTTGGTCGCAGACCACCCGCATACAGACCAGCGCTTCCACACGCTGCAAATGCACCGCCACCCACTTGCATAAACACTCTGTCGAGCGGTGGTCCGCTCACGCGTTCCATGCTGTCGGCCATTTCCCAACCAATCGTGCGACCGCCATCGAGGCACCATGCATTTTCGGTTCCTTGAACACCAAACGGAATTGCGCCATTTGCAACTGCTTCGCGGAAGCGATGCACACACGGATCACCCGGTGCATCATTTGCCAAACGCGGACAACGCACAATGGTGGCGCCAACCGAGAGCAATAGATCTGTTAGCTCTGCGGCGGCGTTTTCAGGAACAAACACTTCAATAGGCCAGCTCATTGCTTTGGCAAGCGTGGATGCGGCAAAGGCAGCATTGCCACACGACGCAATAGCAAGTGGCGGACGAGTATTGGGTGTTGACCACAATGCCGTGCCGGTTTGTTCTGCTGCAAGCAGGTGAAGCATCTCGGTGAACAGATGTCGCGATTTGTGCGAACCTGCAACGCCGCGAGTTTCATCTTTCACCCACACACCGCCAGCAGCGGTAAATCCAAGTGCATCTGAAAGCGCATCGTGTCGAGCAAACGGAGTTACTCGGAAACCCGTTCCGGCAACGCGCTGTACCGCAGCGTCGGCTTCACGAATCAGTGCAATACGCGCATGGTCTGACATGCCTAATGCAGCGGCGAAGGCATCCCATGCCAAGTATTTGCGAAATGCGATGTACGGGTTGTCGTCACCCGTACTGCGCAATGGCGCTATCGGCTGCTCTATCTGCAACACATGATGCGTGTCGTGCTCATTGGAATTCGGGCAACGCCACGACAGCGGTGTGCCTATTGAAACTCGCTCTCCACACACAGCACACTTCCACCCAACTTGTGGTTGAGCCAGCGTGGACATTGCTGGTTACTTAGTCGCAGCGACGCGTGCGTTGAACTCGGTAATCAAGGCGTCCCATGTAGGAACGTGGCTGCGCAAGTTACGCCAGAACGACTGCGAACGACGTGCTTCAAACACCGAAAGCGGCGTTCCCTGCTGCTCTACCCAGGTGTAATAACCCAAGTTAAAGATGCGGTTTTTATCGCGCTCAGTACAGTCGATCATCGAGTCGGTCTGCACCGTTCCCAAATGTTCTGCGAAGATTTCTGCAGCTTCAACTTGTGTGAAGTTGTCATTGAAACGCTTCTTCATCGTCTTTACGCGTTCACTTGGATACAAATCGGCACCGTCTGTAGCAATGGTGATGAGCACATCGTCTTCGCCGAGGCCAAGCAACTTTGCAGTCTTGATTGCCGCAATCGTGTTGCAAATGGATGAGAACCCAAAGTGCTGCAAGGTGTCAACCACTGCTTGCGGAACATGCTTGCGCTGCACCAAGTAATCGCGTCCTGCCGAAGTGTTGAACAACACATCGAGTTCGTCGGTCGCGCGGTCGGAAACCGCAGCAACGACATCGGTATTCATCACGTTGTGAATAAGTGGAATGTGCTTGTCGCCAATGCCCTGAATGTTGTGCTCACCAAATCCGTTTTCCAGCATGGTTGGGCATTCAAGTGCTTCAACAGCAACGATCTTCGTTCCATACTTATCTTTCAAATGGTCGCCAGCACCAATCGTTCCTGCTGAACCCGTTGCACTGGTGAATGCTGCAAGTCGCAGGTTCGGGCGATTTAATCCCTTGGCAACGTGTTCGTACACCGTTGCAAGTGCACTGCCCGTTACTTCGTAGTGGCCAAGATAGTTACCGAATTCACAGAACTGATTGAAGATGAAGTTCTTCGGATCTTTCTGCATTTCGTTGCACGCATCGTAAATTTCCTTTACGTTGCTTTCCGTACCTGGCGTACGAATGATGTCGCTCGGGTCACTTGTCCAGCGATCGAGCCAGTCGAATCGCTCTTGTGACATTCCTGCTGGTAACACTGCAACACCGCGCGCGCCCATGATCTTGCTAATTGCAACGCCGCCGCGTGCATAGTTACCAGTCGATGGCCACACTGCGCGTTGCGTTGTTGGGTTGAACTGACCGGTGATGACACGCGGTGCCAAACACGAATACGCCGCCAACACCTTGTGTGCAGTAATCATCGGGAAGCGATCTCCGAACATCACAACGATGGGGCTATCAACTCCGGTGAGCGACTTTGGAAGAACAACATGGTCCGGAACGCTGACGCGATTACCTGCCATGTCGTTAAACCAGTGCACGCGGAACAAGTTCCGTGAGTCTGGCGAGTTCTTGTCAGCACCCGCCGCGATATCTAGAGGGATCAGGGATGGGTTCGCTAACTGAGCAAACGTTGGCAACACCACATTGTTGGCGGCACATTTGCGAATGCTTTCTGCCAGCGCCCCCTCGTCCACGATGGTGTCGGCCAAACCAAGTTGGCTGGCGAGGGCATCTGAGTCTTGAGGGGAAGTCATTGTTGAGGTCACGCTTTACATTGTGTCAAGAAACGATCCTCTTGCCACTACCCTTATCGCGATTAGCCGACGTAGCCCAATGGCAGAGGCACAGCACTTAGGATGCTGTCAGTGAGAGTTCGAGTCTCTCCGTCGGCACTGTGAGTTTTCAACCAGCGCACATCTCTGAGGTGCAGACCCCAGCGCTCGTGATTGATGGCGCTATCGCTCGGCAAAACATTGCCACTATGGCTGCTTCAATACCTGGCACGCGATTGCGCCCACACATGAAGGCAACCAAATGCACGGCTCTTGCCCGCGAACAAGTTCGTGCCGGGCACACCACATTCACCTGCGCAACACCGCGCGAAGTAGTGGGCATGATCAAGGCTGGCGTCGGCAACGACTTGCTGCTTGCCAACGAAAGCGTTGACGCCATTCGATTACAGGAAATGGCAGCGCTGCAAGACAGTGCGCTCATCACCGTGGCGATTGATTCTGATGAAACCTTGCACGCTGCTCATGTTGCTGGAATTCAACATGTGCTCATTGATGTCAACGTTGGACTTCCCCGCTGCGGAATTGCACCAGAACTCGCTGGACAACTTGCTGACAAGGCTCGAGCACGTGGCAAAACCGTTCGCGGAGTAATGGGCTACGAAGGCCACCTCATGATGGTTGCCGAAAACAGCGAACGACTGGCCAAGGTTGAAAGCTGCATGGCGTTGTTGCGCGCGGCAGCACACGATGTTGGCGGCGACATTATTTCGGCAGGTGGTACGGGCACGTACAACTTGCATAGCAACACTGGTGTCACCGAAATTCAGGCCGGCTCGTATTCACTCATGGACACGCAGTACGCACAACTCGGTTTGCCGTTTGCTCAAGCTGTGTTCGTTTTTGGAACAGTTATTTCGTCAAACGCTCAATGGGCTGTCGTCGATGTTGGCCTGAAGTCGCTTGGCATGGATCACGGCAACCCATCCATCGATGGACACGCGGTGTGGTTCTGTTCCGACGAACACACCACGTTTTCACCAAATGAAGGCGCTCCTCCAAAAGTAGGAACTCGAATTCGCGTCACTCCTGCGCACATTGACCCAACAGTTGCTCAACACGAAGCAGCATGGGTAGTCAGCGGTGACGACATTGTCGATCGCTGGGCTATTGACTTACGCGGTTGGTAACTCCCGCTTCAGTATTTCCGAGAGTGCTCGAAACGCTTTACCCCTGTGAGAGAGTTCGTGTTTTTCACTCGCTGACATTTGAGCAAACGTTCGCCCATCACCATCGCGCGCAATGAATATCGGGTCGTAGCCGAAGCCTCGATCTCCAATTTCTGACTCGGCGATGCTTCCCTCGCACACACCTTCGGCAATGATTTCTGTGCCATCAGGAAATCGCAACAATGCAACCGTTCTGAACCTGCATGTTCGTGCTTTGCCACTCAGTTCGCGCAACATTTTCGTTCGATTATCAGCATCGGTTGCTTGTTCACCCGCAAAGCGCGCAGTGCGAACTCCAGGTGCGCCGTTCAACGCATCCACTTCCAACCCAGTGTCATCAGCCAAAGCAGGCAACCCTGTTGCAGCGCAAACTGCAAGGGCTTTCAGTCGCGCATTGCCAACGAGTGTGTCTGCGTCTTCAACAACATCTGCAAGTCCCTCCGGGCGTGGCTGCAAGTCGATGACTCCACCCATGAGCTCAAAAATTTCGGCAACCTTGTGCGGGTTGGCAGATGCGCAGACTGCGCGCAACATGACTACCTACCGAGCGGGCGTGGCGTCGGTGGCGTGGCAATGACTTCGCGTTGCTTAGCGAAAATTTGCTCGAGTCCACCAGCGGCTAGCCCAAGCAATGAATCCAATTCACTGCGCGAAAATGCTTTTCCTTCGGCAGTGCCTTGTACTTCAACATAGGTTGGCTCGCCACCGTTAATCGGTTGCAACATAACCACATTCATGTCCACTTCGGCCTTTGAGTCTTCTTCGTAAGGAAGGTCGAGCACAGGATTGCCATTGTGTATTCCCACGCTGATTGCTGCACACATTGAATGCAGTGGGTTTACCGTGAGCCCGCCGTTTTGCTGAATGCGGGTAATTGCGTCGTGCAACGCAACAAACGCTCCACAAATACTTGCGGTGCGAGTTCCACCATCGGCCTGCAACACATCGCAGTCAATAAGAATTTGACGTTCGCCAAGTTGCTTCATGTCGATAGACGAACGCAATGCGCGACCAATCAGTCGCTGAATTTCAACCGTGCGACCCGACTGCTTACCCTTCGCCGCTTCGCGACCAACACGCTCTGGCGACGAGCCAGGAAGCATTGAGTATTCCGCAGTGACCCAACCTTTGCCACTGCCCTTCATCCAACGCGGAACATCTTCATCGAGTGATGCAGTGCACAGCACTTGCGTTTTACCAAACGATACGAGCACCGACCCGGCCGACATTTCAGTGAAGTCGCGTTGAAAAGAAATTGGACGAAGCTCGTTGTGCTGCCTGCCGTCAAAACGTGTCATATCTGTGTTCTCCCTGTTGTTGTTAAATCTTGTTGTTTGACCATTGCTCTGCGCTATCGAGTTCTGGACCTAACAGTCTGCGACCGAGTTGTGCGAACCAGGCAATGTCGCCAGACGACAAAAAGCGATGCGATCCAATGCCACCGGTTGCTGCCATTCCAGATTCAGTCAGTGCGTCACGCACCGCGAACGCTGTTTCATCGCCACTACTTACCAGCACCACATTCGGGCCCATCACTTCGCTTATCACGCGCGATAAATACGGATAATGCGTGCAACCGAGCAACAAAGCATCAACCCCTGCATCGCGCACTGGCGCCAGCAAACGTTCTGCCAACACCGTCACTTCGTCTCCGGTGGTTTGATCGCGCTCCACAAATTCGACGAACCCAGGACATGCAGCCGATGTGAGTGCAACATTTGCCTTCGTATCGCGAATTGCATTCACATACGCACCTGAAGAAATTGTTCCTACTGTGCCAATAACACCAACTTTTCCGTTTTGTGTTGCGCGCACCAATGCCCGCGCACCAGGCTCCACCACTCCAAGCACCGGCACGGGAAGTTCTGCGGACAACTCGTGCAATGCCACCGAGGCTGCAGTGTTGCAGGCAATAACAACAAGCTTTGCGTTGTAGTCATTCACCAAACTCCACGCCAATTCGCGTGCGTATTCGCGCACTTGCTCGGCTGGCTTATTGCCATACGGATACCTGCCGGTATCGCCGATGTACACCACGTCTTCATGAGGAAGGAGGTCAATCACTGCACGCGCGACAGTGAGTCCGCCAAATCCCGAGTCGAACATGCCGATCGGGCCAACTGCGCTATTTCGCTTATTTGGCATCGGCTTCCACAATACGCCAGCGCAATAGTCTGACTTGGTGCTTCTCGCCACTGTGCTTGCGTTAACCGCTGCCGTACTTCACGCGTCGTGGAATTTGCTGGTGAAGCAAAGCACCGATCGCCGATTGGCGCTGTGGGGGCAATTCACTATCGGCGGAGTACTCAGTGCGATTGCGCTCACCACTTGGGCGCTCGTTGGTTCTCTGCCACATATTGCGTGGGAATGGGCATTAGTCAGTGGCGCAACGCATGTGCCGTACCTGATGTTGCTCTCGCGCGCTTACGACCGCGGAGACTTCTCCATGTCATATCCAATCGTTCGTGGCGCAGGTGCGCTCGCGGCTGCTGCAGGTGGAGTGCTATTTCTGAACGACACGCTTTCACTTACTTCAACAATTGGAATTTTGCTTGCGGTACTTGGATTGTTTGTGCTTACAAAAAGCGGATCGTGGCATGTTGTTGGCGCGGCGCTGGCCGTTGCATCCACCATCGCGGTGTACTCGGTTGTTGATGGTCATGGCACACGACAATCGCAACCAGTTGCCTACGCATTCGCACTCAATATTGCAGCGGCAATATTTGTTTCGCTGTACGCAAGCATTCGCAGTCGCAAGCAAATGGTTCCAACGATGCGCGCTCATTGGAAAATCATGGGTGCTGCGGGAGTATTTTCTACCGTTGCGTACATGCTGGTCATGATCGCGTATCGCCACGCACCAGTTGGTTACGTAGCCTCATTGCGTGAATCAAGCGTGGTTATCGCTGCATTCGCCGGGTGGAAAATGCTCGATGAGGGCGACCATCGACGACGCATTACCTCTGCGGCAATCGTGTTGGTCGGACTTGTCATGTTAGTAATTGGCGGTTAGCGAGCAATTAGAAATAGATGATTTTCTCGGCTGCAGCTTCTGCCGCATCGAGATCGTCGGTGTATGCACCTGTTGACAGGTACTTCCAACCACCATCACACACGATGAACACAATGGTTCCTTCATCGATTTCACTGGCGACCTTAAGAGCTCCAGCAAGTGATGCACCCGACGAAATGCCGGCGAAGATTCCGCATTCTTGAACCAAACGGCGAGTCATTTCCAAACTTTCGCGCGGACGAACGACACGTTTGCGATCAAGCAAGTCGACGCCATGCCAGTTTTCAAAAATTGGAGGAATGTATCCCTCATCGAGGTTGCGCAAACCTTCAACGCGCTCACCAAGCGGTGGTTCAACGGCAATCAATTTGATGTCCGCATTCTGTTCCTTCAAGAAACGACCCACACCCATAAGCGTTCCGCTGGTGCCAAGGCCAGCAACAAAGTGCGTGACTTCTGGAACATCGCGCCAGATTTCTGGACCAGTAGTTGTGTAATGGGCATTTGGGTTTGCATCGTTTTGATACTGGTGCATGAAGCACCACTCAGGATGTTCTGCAGACAACGCTTCAGCGCGACGAACCGCACCATTTGATCCTTCAGGACCAGGAGTCAAAATAATTTCTGCACCAAACACTTCAAGCATTTGACGTCGTTCAATGGAAACGCTTTCCGGCATCAAAATGGTGATCGGATTGCCTTTCACTGCCGCAATCGCCGCAAGCGCAATTCCGGTGTTGCCAGAAGATGGCTCCATAATGCGCTGACCAGGCTTCAGTTTTCCATCTGCAATCGCTTGCTCAATCATGGACTTCGCAATGCGATCTTTCACTGAGCCAAATGGGTTTTGGCCTTCAAGTTTTGCGATCAACCGAACTCGTGGGTTCGGTGACAAATTGCTGACATCAACAACAGGCGTATTGCCAATGAGGTCGAGGACGCTCTCATTGATC
>CANIHL010000042.1 GCA_947467375.1 Acidimicrobiaceae bacterium
GACGACTGGAAGCCATCGAGACTCTTATTAATCGCTGCCGCAATGTCACTTGCGGAGAGTGTTAGTTCAGCCATGTGTTTGTCCTTTCAGAACGAAATCAGATTCGGGTCTTCAAATTGTCGAGGCGGGTGCGAACAGTGTCGTCAATAACTTTGTCGCCAACTGTGGCAACAAGTCCACCGATGACGCTCGGGTCAACAACAACTTTCAAGTTCACTGTTTTGCCAGTTGCCTTGCTGAGCGCTGCAGCCAAACGGGTTTGCTGATCGTCGGTGAGTGCAACTGCACTGCGTACCTCGGCGAGGTCTTGGTTGTTGCCAGCAGATGAAAGCGCAATGACTTCATCAAATACTGCAGGCAATTCGCGAACCTGGCCACTGGCAACGATCATTGACACGATCTGCACGGTTGCGCGGTTTGCGCGAGTGCCAATCAACTGCTCAACAACTTGCAAACGACGCTCGGATGGAATGGTTGCATCGCCTAGAACGTTGCGCAATTCATCGCTCGACTCGTATGCGCGTGCAACTGCATAGAGCTCATTGCTAATTGCATCGGCAGCACCTTCGGCCTGCGCAATGGCAAACAATGCCTGTGCATATGCCTTTACTTTTGCGTTACTCATCGCCCTGCTCCAACCTTCGAAATGAAGTTTTCTACGAGATCCTTGTGGATCTGTTCATTCATCGTTGCGGCAACCACAATTGGCGTTGCGCGCGATGCAAGAACTGAAATTTCATTACGCAATTCGTCTGATCCGCGTCCACGTGCAGCAGAAATTTCTGCTTCTGCTTTCGCTTCAAGTTCGGCAATTTCTGCAGTCATGCGTGTACGACCTTCGGCCAACACTGCAGATGCTTGTGCGTCTGCTTCAGCCAAAATTCGTGCACGCTCTCCAGCAACATCGCCCAATGCCTTGCGAATATTCTGAGCATCGCCTTCTGCAGTTACCTTTGCGGCTGCTGCATCGTCGAGCTCTTTCTGAATTTTCTCAGTACGAGCCGAAAAGCTCTTCTTGATCATTGGTCCAGCGAATTTCACCAACGCGCTCACAACGATGACTGTCGACAAACCGCCGTAAATAATTTCGGCGTTTTCCGGCAATATCCAGCTGTGTGTCTGGGTTGGGTCTTCGCTCGCCAACAATGAAATGACGTGCGCAATCATGAACGTGCTCCAGTCTGCATAACTTGTTGCACGGCTTTCTGAACCACACTCGCGTCAGGAGACTTGCCCACTGCAAGCTGCGTGGTGTGTTCAGTTACCGATGTAACGGCTGCGGCCACTTGGTCGCGTACTGCGTTGCGTGCTGCCTCAAGTTCTGCTTCTGCTGCTGCGCGCTTCGTAGCGATGCGTGCGTTGGCTTCTGCAATCTTGCTGCTGCGTTCTTGATCCAATGTTTGGCGTGCCTTGTCGACGCGTGCTGCTGCTTCGGCGCGAACCGTTGCAATTTCAGCTTCGTACTTCGACACGTCCGACTTTGCGGCCGATCGAGTTGAGTCGGCCGACTCAAAGTCTTCGCGAATGCCGTTGTAACGAGCGTCCATTCCCTTTTTGATTCGAGGGAACAAGAACACGCGCATGATGACCAGGAACACGAGGAACGAACCAGCACCCCAGACGAGCTCTTTGCCCTCTGGTGCAATCGGGTTCGGACCCGTGGATTCGGCAGCGGTCGCTTCTGTTCCGCCTGTGGCGGTATCAGAAGCAATGCGTACCTGAACCAGGCCACCTTGCAGTGTCGTTACGTGAACTCGCATTGGATCAGGCGAACTTCAACAGAATGAATGCAACGAAGCCGATAAGTGCAAGAGCTTCGGTAAATGCAACACCAAGGAACATGGTGGTGCGGACCATACCTGCGGACTCCGGCTGACGTGCCATTGCTTCAATGGCCTTACCGAAAATCATTCCGATTCCGATGCCAGGTCCGATTGCTGCGAGACCGTATGCAAGACCCGCCATCTGTGCAGCGGCATTTGCCTTTGCTTCAGCTGGTGTGAGTTCTGCTGCAACGCGAATGCTCGCGTGTGCGATTCGTGTTAACGCTTCCATTTTTTATCTCCTGTTTAGTTGTTTAGTTTTTTGTGGGTATCTGTCGGTATTCGATCTATCTGAATTAATGCTCTGGGTGCGTTGCCCCACCGATGTACACCGCGGTGAGAACCGTGAAGATGTACGCCTGGAGGAATGCAACCAAGATCTCAAAGCCCGTCAAGAAGATGAGCAGGGCGAATGGCAAAACGCCAATTGGCACGAGGAAGAATTTTTGTGTCTGTGCCTGAATTAGTGCCTGTGTAAGCAAGGCGAAGATAACGAGCAAAAGGTGACCAGCAAGCATGTTGGCGAAAAGTCGAACTGCCAACGAGAACGGACGAACAACCAGAGTTGAGATGAGTTCGATTGGTGTTACCAAGATGTACAGCGCTTTTGGAACTCCCGGTGGGAACAACACGTTCTTGAAGTAACCAAAGAAACCTTGGTGCTTAATGCCTGTTGCGTTGAACACCACCCACACGAGTAGCGCCATGAATGCAGGTACACCCATGCGAGCAGTTGCTGGCATTTGAATGAACGGAATAATTCCTGGCAAGTTGCACAAGTAAATGAACACGAACATCGTGAGCAAGAACGGCGTCCAACCCATTCCGTCTTTGCCCATGGTTTCCATGATGATGTTCTTCTCAATGAACTCAACGATGATCTCGGCCAAGTTGCGGCTTCCCTTTGGAGCCTTGCGCGCATCTTTCATTGCTGCAACAAGGAACAATGCTGTTCCAATGACCGCAGACAAAATTGCGATGATGACAACTTTGTTAATGCCCGGAACAACATCTTTCCAACGAAGAATGGTGTTGATCGGAGGGAAACTAAAACCGCGAGGCTTTGCTTCTCCACCTTCGCTCGACACAAGTACTGAGACAACTTGTGCGAACTTCTGAACTGCGAATTGAGTTGAGAACACTGTGATCCTGCTTTATCGACTAGTTACTTGTTGAATCTTGAACGGTGGGGCTTGCTACATGTTTTGGCTTGAGTCCGGGGAAAGCAAGCGACAAAGAAATATAACGCATTTCCCAGAAGAGCAACCCAACGTGAGTAATGACAATAGTCATGCACAATGGCACGAGTTCAACCCACGTCGCATTGCGGACAAAAAATACGGCCGCGGCGATTACCGCAAGGCGAAAAATATAACCAAACAGCGTTGCGCCCATCATGAGGGCATACGAAATACGGGCGGTGTAGGACACCATCCAAGCTGCCACCGCAAAATTCCCTAACACCAGTACAACCCCATACGCACTTGACCATGCACCGTTCACTCCCCAGAACACTGCGCTGAGTCCAATCAAGATGGGGGCGACAATGGAGCCGTGCTTAATAATGTCGCGCACAATCGCGGCCTCGGGCGCTGGGCCTTGGTCATTCATCGAAAGAATTGACACGTACTGAGGATCGTCAGTTTTCACTGAGGCTCCTGTCGCGTTGGTGTGCCATTGACGCACTCGACCGCTGTTCTTCAAGCGTTTTCATGCGTCCGTCGTACGTGTAATACATGCGGATGAAGTTGCCGATAACTGAAAACACCACCAATGCAATGGTCACGATCGGCATTGTTCCCACTTGCGAGTCAATGACCAGGCCAACAACGGTAAACACCAACACGCTCAGCGCCATCTCTGGGCCTCGACCGAGTGTGTCACTCATGCCGGATTCCAATGCCTTCTTGGGCACCAACTTCTTAGGAAAGAACTTCAACGAGAAAATGCCCCTCAGGCTCGAACCGCTTGTGAAACTAAGTACAAACTAGTTTGAGGCCGCCAAATCGACCAAACCGGTCGTGCGTTTGTGCCCTATTCCGCTGTTTCGTGGGGTCGCCAACGGGGGTGCAACACCGTAAAAGCGGCCAAAATCAAGGCTGCGGCGAGCAATGGCCAGAAATTTGGCTTCGTTGAAATGAGGGCTGGGTACAAAGCAATGGTCGACAGCAATGCCGTCCACGCCCACAAAATAACCACGGCACGGCGAGGCCCATGCCCAAGGGCAATCAGTCGATGGTGCAAGTGACCGCGGTCGGCAGTAGCAAAACCTTGCCTGCTTACCGTGCGGCGCAGAATGGCAAACAGCACGTCGAAGAACGGCACGCCAAGAATGAGCAGCGGAATAAACAGCGGCGCAATAAAGAAATACGTTTGCCCACTCACACCTTGTAGTTGTGGGTCAGCTCTGCCTCCAACAACGCTGGTGGACACGGCCATCAGCAGACCAAGCATTAGTGCGCCAACATCGCCCATGAAAATTCGCGCAGGGTTGAAGTTGTACGGCAAGAAGCCCAAACAAATTCCAAGCGTGATGATGGCAATTAGCGGACCAATGTTTGGTTGAGCAAGCAACCCTTGATCTGCAAGATGTTTGCTGTACACAAAAAATGTTGCGGCAGCAATAGCAACAATTCCTGTTGCGAGTCCATCGAGTCCATCGATCAAGTTGATCGCTTGAGTCATTCCCAAGAGCCACAACACGGTGAACAGCGGAATCCAATCGTTGGACAACACAAACACGTCAAGGAATGGAACGCGGAAATAAAACATGGTTACGCCGAACCACACCAGCACCAAAGCAACCAGCACAACTCCAGTGACTTTCATTGGCGCAGATAGATCACGAATATCATCTGCAAACCCAAGCGCGGTAATCAACACTGCGGCGAGTACAACACCAATCAATTCGGAGTTGCCAGAAATAACTAGCGAGAAGCGATCCATTCGCCACGCAAGTATGAGCGCAGCAACAAGTCCACCAATGAATGCCAGGCCACCAACGTTTGGAGTTGGCACTGGGTGTGCACGTCGTTCGTCCGGTTCAGCCATCCATCGTCGTTTACGCGCATAACGCTCGACAAGCGGAGTAAGGATTGCTGTCACCACCGCGGCGCATAGGCCAACGATCAGATAGCCAGTGAGATCAATCACGCACGCTTCGGGTACACAGGGAACTTGGCGCACAACGCAGCAACCTTGGCGCGAACTTCCGCCACCGCTGCAGGGTTGGTGCGATTGCGCAACGTTGTTGCAATGTATTCAGCAATCAATGCCATCTCAGGCTCTTTCATACCCTGTGTTGTTACTGATGGAGTTCCAATTCGCACACCGCTGGTAACGAACGGACTGCGCGGATCATTTGGAATGTTGTTCTTGTTCAACGTAATTCCAGCTTCATCAAGAATGAGTTGTGATTCTTTGCCAGTGAGTTCGGCATCGAATGGTTGCAAATCCACCACCATCATGTGCGTGTCGGTTCCACCAGAAACCAAGCGGAAACCCTGCTTTGACAGGGCTTCTGCAAGAGCCGAAGCATTCTTCACAATTTGCTGCGCGTAGTCCTTGAAGCTTGGCTGCATTGCTTCGTGAAACGCAACAGCCTTTGCTGCAACTGCATGTTCAAGTGGGCCACCTTGGCTTCCCGGAAACACTGCCTTGTCAATTGCTGCAGCATGTGCAGCAGTGGTCAAAATGCAACCGCCACGCGGACCGCGCAATGTTTTGTGCGTGGTGAATGTAACCACGTCGGCGTACGGCACTGGGTTTGGATGTGCGCCACCAGCAACAAGTCCAGCAATGTGCGCAATGTCAAACATCATGAGCGCACCAACTTCGTCGGCAATGGCGCGGAATGGCTGCGGCTCAAGTCTGCGTGGGTACGAAGTAGTTCCCGCAACGATCATCTTCGGCTTGTGCTTTATTGCAAGTTCGCGAATTTGATCGAAGTCCAAACGCTCATCGGTTGCCCCAACGCGGAACGATTGGAAGTTGTACAAGATTCCCGATGCGTTTACTGGTGAACCGTGCGTGAGGTGACCGCCGTGATCGAGGCTGAGTCCAAGAACGGTGTCGCCAGGCTTAATGAGTCCCAGATACACCGCCATGTTTGCGCTTGCACCAGAGTGAGGCTGCACGTTGGCGTGCTCTGCACCAAACAATTTCTTTACTCGCTCAATTGCCAGTGCTTCAATGTCGTCAACAACTGCGTTGCCACCGTAGTAGCGCTTGCCCGGGTAGCCCTCTGCGTACTTGTTGGTAAGCACCGAACCCGTTGCTTCCATTACATCTGGTGATGTGAAGTTTTCGCTGGCGATTAATTGCAGTCCCGTGTTCTGGCGTTCGCGCTCTTTGTCGATCAATCCAAAAACTTCGGTATCTCTCTGAGTCTCTGACGGCCAAGGCATTAGCGCGCTCCTTCTTGTAGTTCTATTTCTGCCAGTTGTGCAACTCTGCGCTCATGGCGTCCACCTTCAAACGGAGTTGTAAAAAACTTCTCCACGATTTGTTCTGCCTGTTCAAAACTCACGACTCGCCCGCCCATGCTCAGCACGTTTGCGTCGTTATGTGAGCGAGCCATCTCTGCCAAGTACAAGTCATTGCACAATGCTGCGCGAACGCCATGCACTTTGTTTGCTGCGATCTGTTCGCCCTGGCCGCTGCCACCCATCACAATTCCAATTTCTGCTTTACCATCTCGCACATCGCGTGCAACCGCAGCGCAATATGGCGGGTAGTCAACGCTTTCGGTGGAATCTGTGCCGTGATCAATAACGGTGTGTCCAGCTTTCGACAACACGGCAATGAGGTGCTGTTTCAATTCAAAGCCAGCGTGGTCGGAACCAATGGCAACAATGCGAGGCGTGAGTGAAGAATTCATAGGAGATACCGCATGCGAGCATAGGTCACGAGGGCTTTACCCAATAGATCGCTTGTATTCATTGAAAAGTAGAGTTTGTGAAGTGACGCTCGACCCACGCACCCCCGTACTTGTTGGGCAAGCCCAAATTTCGCAACACGAAGACGATTTATCCATTGCACTTGGCCCCACCCAGTTGATGGCACAAGCGGTGAGCGCGGCCATTTCCGATGCAGGCGTCTCTTCACTCGGCACTATCGATGCGCTGCACGTATTGCGTTCGCTTTCAAATCGCGAGCCGAACCCGGGGCGAAGCATTGCTCGCGAACTTGGTCTCGACGTTCGCGTCACAGGGCTTACACCTCACGGAGGAAATCTTCCGCAGTCGCTCGTGAATTATTCGGCATTGGCAATTTCTCGTGGCGAAACAGACATGGTGGTGCTCACCGGCGGAGAAGCATCGCGCTCTCGCCGACGGGCCAAGCAATCTGAAGTGCAACCGCAGTGGATGAACGCAGCACCAGAATCTTCGACAGATGAAGCGCCAACTGCCGTGGGTGATGAATTGGTCATGAACCATGAAGCCGAACTCGCTCTCAAGATTGCACTACCTATCCAGATCTACCCGATGTTCGAAACTGCATTGCGTGCAGCAGCGCAGCGTTCGGTGCATGACCACCAGCAATTAATTAGCGAACTGTGGTCGCGATTCAGCAAAGTTGCAGAAGGCAACCCAAATGCATGGCTGCACAAGTCGTATACACCAGAACAGATTCGCACCGCTTCACCAACTAACCGAATGGTCGGCTTCCCGTATACGAAACTCATGAATTCAAACAACGATGTCGATATGTCGGCCGCACTTGTTTTGTGTTCTGTAGAACGTGCAACCGCGCTTGGTATTGCGCGTGACAAATGGGTGTTCCCGCAAGCAGGGACCGACTGCCACGAACATAACTTCATTTCTCATCGCTGGTCGTTCACCGATACGCCAGCAATTCGTTTGGGTGGCGAACAACTGCAAACACTCACAGGCAAGCACGCGAGTGAATATGACTTCATCGACTTGTACTCGTGCTTTCCTTCAGCAGTTCAACTTGGTGCACAATCACTTGGAGTGAGTTTGAACCAACAACTCACTCAAACCGGTGGACTCTCGTTCGCAGGCGGACCCTTCAATAACTACGTCATGCATGCCATTGCCACCACCATGCACAAAGTGCGAGAACAGCCGCAGGCGCACGGTTTCGTATGGGCAAACGGCGGGTACGCCACCAAGCATGCGTTTGGCGCATACGCAGCGACACCACCACAAAACGGTTTCGCTCATTCGTCCCCACAAGACCAAGTTGATGCATTACCGAAGCGTCAGGTGGCAAACGTTGCCGAAGCTGTTGGCCCAGCGAAGCTTGAGGCATACAGCGTGATGCACGGACGTGACGGAAACCCAGAAACCATTTGCGCGTCGGTCATCCTTCCCGACTCGCGACGCGCATGGGCAACGTCGAGTGACGCTCAGTTAGCAACCGAAATGTGCGAACGCGAATGGGTTGGCGTCCCCGTTCGGCTTGACAATGCGGGAACATTGCTCGCATGACCGACACGTTCCCTCGGCAGTACGCGCGAACACAGCGCCTCACTCTTGGCGAACCGCGAAACATTGTTGTTTCACCAGATGGAAAACGAGTGCTATTTCTTCGATCTACAGCTGGAAACGACACCGTTAATTCGCTATGGCTATGTCAGACCGAGCGCAATACCGAAACATGTATTGCCGATATTCGCGCACTGCTGAGTGATTCGAATACAGAAAACGAATCGGCGCAAGAACGTGCACGTCGAGAGCGTGCACGCGAAGGCGCTGCGGGAATCGTTTCCTTTTCATGCGACAGCGAAGTTCACCATGCAGCATTTGCTGTAAGTGGTCGCCTGTTTGTCAGTGACATGCATGGCGCACACGAAATCTTGGTGAATAACCCGGCGCTCGGCACCGTGTACGACACACGCATCAGCCCAGATGGCAAACACATTGCTTACGTGCGCGGAAGTGCACTGTTTGTGTGCGACATGCAAGGCAATGAAAAGTGTCTGACGCACGAAATATCAACTGATGTCACGTGGGGCGTTGCCGAATTTGTTGCTGCAGAGGAAATGAACAGACAGCGTGGATACTGGTGGTCGCCGAATAGTGATGCACTCGTTGTAGAACGCGTAGACAACTCGCCCATCGAACAGATCACCATTGCGGACCCGTCGCAACCAACAGCCGAACCGCAAACTCGCAGGTATCCATTTGCCGGAACCAACAATGCGCGCACCTCGCTACACATCATCGACCTACATTCGAAGGCAACCCCTATCCACTGGGATACAGAAGCATTCGAATACCTCACGTCTGTGCAATGGAACAAGGCAGGTCTCATCATCTCGGTCATGTCGCGCGATCAAACGTTGCTCGACATTCGCAAGGCGAACCTTGCAACTGGAGAAACAGAGTCTTTGCACGTTGAACGCGACGACAAATGGGTGGAACTGGTTGCTGGCGGGCCATTGCTGGTTGCCGAAAACATGTTGTTGTGGTGTGGCGAACGCAACGGTGCACGCGCAATTCTGCTAAACAACGCTGCAATCACACCGCCACACATCCAGGTGCGCGGAATAGTCAATGCCAATACCGAGCATGTGACGTTTTCGGGCAACCCAATTGATCAGCCACATGTGCTGCACGCATGGACCGTGAACCTTGCTACACATGAACTCGTTCAACTCACCCACGACGACGGCGTACATTCGGTTGCCACTGCTGGCGACACCATCGTGGTTCGCAGCGCAACCATGCAGCACCCGCGTTCGCGAACATTGGTAAACAACCACCACGAATTATTGAATAACGCTGAACAATCACTGCTCAGCGTCAATGTGTCGTTTCACAAAGTCGGCAAACGAAACATCAGCACTGCAATTGTGCTGCCCGAGAACCACAACGGTTCTGCGCTTCCCGTACTGTTCGATCCTTACGGTGGCCCGCATGCACAACGCGTCGTGTCAAGCAGCATGGCGTTTACTGCTGCTCAGTGGTTTGCCAACCATGGTTTCTGTGTGGTCATTGCCGACGGAAGCGGCACACCAGGGCGCGGAAGCGAATGGGAACGCGAGGTGTATCACGACCTTGCGACCACCGTGCTCAACGATCAGATCGATGTACTTGCGCACTTGCACGAAATTGCCCCGTGCGCCGACACATCGCGAGTAGCAATTCGTGGTTGGAGTTTCGGTGGCTACTTGGCGGCACTTGCTGTGCTTCGAGCACCACAGCATTTTCACGTTGCAATTGCAGGCGCACCGGTTACTGAATGGAAGCTGTACGACACGTTTTACACCGAGCGTTATTTAGGCAACCCCGCACACGACGAGCAGCCATACATTGCATCTTCACTGTTGCACGATGCGAAAGACCTCACTCGCCCATTGCTCATCATTCACGGCCTTGCCGATGACAACGTGTTGGCAGCACATTCGCTCGAGCTCACTACTGCGTTATTGCATGCAGGAAAGCCGCATGAATTTTTGCCATTGGTTGGTGTCACTCACATGACACCACAAGAAGTTGTTGCAGAAAACTTACTGCTGCACCAGCTGGATTTCTTACGACGCAGTTTGTCGTTGCGCTAACGCGATTCGGTCTCTGCCGGCGAGGTCGCGACGAATTTCAACATGCACGAGTCCAGCATTTTCCAGTAACGCACGTGCCTCGTCACCCTGTCGATATCCAATTTCCAGCGCCAACCAACCATTGTTTGCCAACCACGTTGTTGCACCACTAATTACTTCCCGAATATCTGCAAGCCCGTTTTCGCCTGCATACAAAGCGGAGTGTGGCTCCCACTTGTGTACGTCTGTTGCCACTTCTTCATCGTCATGAGCAATGTATGGAGGATTACACAACGCAATATCAATTGCGCCTTTCAGCGAGCCATCCAGCGCATTCCACCAACTGCCAAGTGCAAGTCGAACTCCGCCACCCTTTTGTCCAACGCCAACCAGATTTCCCCGTGCAACATCGAGTGCATCGCTTGACTGATCGATAAGCCACACGTTGGTTCTGCCAAGTGGCAGTTCGTGCGCCATTGATAGCCCAATCACTCCGCTTCCCGTGCCCAAATCAACAATGTTCAGCGGGCGATCAATTTGCTTCAATTGTTCAAGAGCAATGGTTAAACCAACTTCAACTAACAGTTCAGTTTCTGGTCGCGGAATAAGCACGCGCTGATCCACAAGAACATCTAAGTGCCGGAACGCCCAGCGCTTCATCACATACTGCAGTGGCTCCCCGGCCAAACGTCGTCGAACCATGTCGTGCAGTTGTTTCGCCATTGCCGTGGTGACAAATTCATCTTGCGACTGACGAAATTCTTCGCCATCTAATCCGCTTGCGTGTTCGCATAGCCAGCGAGCTTCGTTGGCATCGCCAAGTTGCTCTGTCGTTTCAGCGAGCATCTCGCTCCATGTCACCGCGTCTTCGGGTGTCATGTTGTGCTTAGTCGTTTGCGGCGCCCGCCAACTGCTCAATCTGGAATTGCGTAGTTAGCGCATCCACGACTGGGTCGACGTTGCCCGCCAGGAAATCTTGCAACTGATACAAAGTAAAACCAATGCGGTGGTCGGTGATGCGATTTTCTTTGAAGTTATAGGTGCGAATCTTTTCGCCTCGCCCACCCTTGCCAACTTGTGCCTTGCGCTCTGCTGACATTTTTTCTGCTTGCTCTTCTTCGCGCTGCTTCAACAGGCGTGAACGCAACACAGTCATTGCGCGCAATCGGTTCTGCAATTGCGAACGCTCGTCCTGCATGGCAACCACAATTCCCGAAGGTTTGTGAGTGATACGCACTGCAGAGTCGGTGGTGTTCACGCCCTGACCACCAGGACCACTGGCGCGATACACATCGATCTGCAAATCTTTTTCGTCAATAGACACGTCTACTTCTTCTGCCTCTGGCATCACCATGACGGTTGCAGACGAAGTGTGAATTCGGCCTTGCGCTTCGGTTACTGGAACACGTTGCACGCGGTGCGGTCCACCTTCAAAACGCATGCGCGTCCACACCGTGTCTCCCTTGAACAACATGGTCACCTGGTTGATTCCACCCATAGGAGATTTGTCGAGTGACATCACTTCAACCGACCAGCCATTACGCAATGCCCACGCGCTGTACATGTCGAATAAATCGTGTGCAAACAAGTTAGCTTCTTCGCCGCCTTCTGCGCCGCGAATTTCCACGATGATGTTCTTGCCATCATTTGGGTCTGCAGGAAGCAACAACACCTTCAACTGGGCTTCTAGTTCGGCAATTCGCTCAACAGCACCGTCGAGTTCGGCTTGCAATTGCTCACGCTCTGCGCCTTTTGCGTCGGCCATCAATTCACGTGCGGCTTCAGCATTGCCTTCTGCATCTTGGTATTCGCGAATGCACTGCACCAATGGCGTTTGCTGTTTGTACCTGCGCGAGGCATCACGCAACTTGTTCTGATCATTCAGAACTTCGGCAGTGCCAAGACTTTCCTCAAGAGCCACATATTCGGCTTCAATTTGGGAGAGACGTTCAAACACGATGCTTAGGCTACGGGCTAATTAACGGCGAACTGGGGAAACTTCAACGAAACGCGCAGGATTGCGCAATGACTGTGCCAATTTGTGCAGTGATGGGGTCACATTGTTTGCATGAGTTGCAATGAGCAGTTCCGCATCTGGTGAGGTGCGCAAGCGAGCATCTGCACCGAATGCCACCACATCAACATCAATCGATGCAGTGCACACCACCACTACTGGCAATCCACCCGGAAGCGAACCAAGAGCAACGCAAGGCATTTCATCTTTTACGTTCATGCGAATGATCGGTGGTTCCACCGGTTGCAATTGTTGTGCTCCAACCAATTCAGGTGACAACACAATTCGGTGACGCAGCATTCGCTCTGGTGCGAGCCTGTTTAGCGGATGTGGAACGGAACCTTCAGTGCGGTGTTCGCGAACAATTCCCACCACTCGCGCAAGCGACTCCACTGTTGCGTCGCGGCCATGCACCAACTGAAACGTTTCACGGTCGTGTGCGCCAACGCCAATTTCCAGCCGGGCTCCATCGCCAACGTCATCATTTAACACTCGACAGACTTCTAAGCCCATTACTTCACCTGTAAGCAAGCCATGCTCACGAACAACTTCTGCGCCAGAGGTTTCAATCATCAGCGCAAGTCGCTCGTGTGAGTCAAGGACTTTCACATCGGCTAGTGGTTGTGCAGCAGTGGCACGCAACACCTGTCCATTGCTCACACTCCACACTGCAATATCAAAATCAAACAGCTGTGCACGACGCGCAAGCACATCGGCGTTCACTTCGCTCAAAATATTGAGCGACTCAACACCATGCTTACCCGCCCACAGCAGAGCCGGGCTCAGCGCACGTGAATGTTGCTCGGCGACATAGATCCACCCGTGCTTGCCACTAATTGCGGCATGCCCAAACGGAAACTCAACCGATTCGAATGAAGCGGTATCGGCGCCGCATTGCGACGCCGC
>CANIHL010000043.1 GCA_947467375.1 Acidimicrobiaceae bacterium
CACGGCGTGTGGGACTACATGGCGAGCATCATGATTTGCGAAGAAGCAGGTGTGTCGTTTGCAGAGCACGAAGACCGTGATCTCGCTGTAACCGAATATGCATCCAAGCGCACACCGATAGTTGCTGCAACTCCAGAGTTGCTTGGCGCACTTAGAGAAATTCGAAGCAATCATGGCTGAGCCAGTTTCACGTGCTGCGTGGTCACGTCTTGTTGCGTTGCTGAACGCATATGTGTCTGAAGGTGGTAATGCATTTTCACACTCTGGTCCCTCGTGGAAAGCAGATGATTGGTCAACTGAAAACAGTGGTCTCAACATTTCGGAAGACTGGTCATTTCCCGATCGCATTTCACGAGGCATGGTGAAGTCCATGTTCGAATGGTCAACGCAAGCCGATGACATGTATCGCGCTACGTGCGCCGCCATGGTGTGGGCAGGCGAGCGTGTAGCGAATGCACCTTTCCTTGTGAAGCAGTTTGCAGTACCTGGAGTGGCAATTGGCGAAGAAGTATTGAAGTTGAAGTCAGCACTCGATCGTGGGCCTGAACACGGGTATTCCGTGTTCGCTTCATCGCCTCTACAAGGGCTTGGTCCAGTTCTTGGAACAGCACTGCTGAATATGGTTTCCGACGATCAACACCGCGCCCCAACAATTGATCAGTACGTCATTGATTGGATGTGGCAGTACGGCCAAGTTTCTCCCGCATGGCACCTAGACCTGCATGCATTTTCACAAGACCAATACGACCGATACGTGGCCTGGTGTCGGTTAGCCCTGGACCGGTTCCGCGAGAGCGGGCATTTGCCAGACGACTGCGATGATCACGCGTTTATTGCCTACCTCATGTCCACAGACCGCATTCATTCACTATTAGGAACAAGGTTTTCTGGATGGGTGGGAGTGGCCGATCGGTTTCACCACTAAACTCATAAATCCGTAATCCGGGCGTTTAGCTCAGTTGGCTAGAGCGCTTCCCTTACAAGGAAGATGTCGGGGGTTCAAGTCCCTCAACGCCCACCATTAGGTTCTAGATCGTCACAGGTGTTGACGTGTCTTTGTTCCGCACTTCGAGTGCAGAGAACAGCAACAAGCCGCCAACCGTCAGGCTTGCGCCAATGATGCGATTGGTGGTCATGACTTCGCCCAAGAAGATAACGCCCATGATGATGTGCCATACCGGTTCAAGTGTGGTGATTACTGAGTACATGCCGGTAGGGATGCGCTTCAGTGCTGCAAGCGAGCAGAGGAATGGCAGTGTGGTTCCAACTACTGCCGCACCAGCAATAAGCAGCCAAACTTTTCCAGTCGTTGGGAATACGGGAGCGAAAGCACTTGTTGAAAACAGTCCGACCACGATGTAGCCAGTTGCAGTCCCCATATTGAGAATTGATGCTCCGGTCAGTAGTCCCATCTTCTGGGTCACTTTGGAGAGCACGGTGATGTACACCGCGAAGATCATTGACGATGTAACGACCAGCACGATCGCGGTGGTGTTGCCACCTTTTACCTGTCCAGCGGAAATTGCAATGCCGGTGAGCGTCAGAATCAGCGGCACAACGATGGTTGCTGATGGTCGCTTCTTTTCGAAGACCCATGCAATGAGTAGCACGAGTACCGGGTACGCGTACCACAACACAATTGCGAGGCTGGAGTCAATTTGTCCAATTGCAATGAAATACAGAAGTGACACTGCAGTTACGCCAACAGCGCCGATGAAAAACATGGCGATCGCAAGTTTGATGCTCGGCCAGCCTTCTTTTTTGCCAAATATCAGTCGAATGGCGGTAATGAGAAGTGCGGCTATGGCAAACCGAGGTGTCATGACGCCGAGAGCGTTTGCTCCTTCGTCATAGGCGGTGCGTGTAATTGTTGGTACAACGGCAAAACCGATACTTGAGGCCATAACAAACAGAGTTCCCGACAATCGCTGGCTAGTTGGCATGGTTACGAGGCTAATCAATACGTTGTGAGACCCTATGGATACAGTGAGGTCATGAGAACACATGTACTAAAACGCCTCATTGCTGCAGTACTTTTACTTGTTGGATTTGCGACGGTTTCACCGTTGCCAGCAGTAGCGGCCGGGGTTACCGGTATTGATATTTATGTCATTAACTCCAATGGGGTTCGATGTGGTCAAGACTGCGTGAGTCAGTCGCAGGCACAGGTAGCTATGTGTGTTAGGTCTAGCCAGAATGTCGTGAATTACACGACTATGTCATACGGTTACACGCTTCGGCGCGGCGCAACTGTTGTCAGTTCAAGTTCGTATTCACCACTAGACGCATCGTCAACGTGTGTAAGCGGGTACATGCACACTTGGGACTTCCGCGACCTGGCAGCTGGTGAATCATATGAGGTCGAAGGCTGGATGATTGATGACAATGTTTCCTACTCTGCCGTACTTTCTTTCACTACAGCCGGCGCCTATAACGCAAGCACGTCGACAACTATTAATCCCCTCAGTACATCTACGACGATTGCTGTTGACACTTTGGTTCCTGGGGCTCCGCAAGTTGACATGTACGAAGGACCGAGTGTCGGCGCGTGGAATCTCGTTGACAATGCCACCGGAGTAGTGCTTTCAACAATTGTTGGTAACTCTTTGTGCTGTGGTCGAAACGGCACGTATCGCTCGACTGCATTGGCGCAAACTGCTACGTATATTTGGAATCCAATTGGCGCTGGTTCAGGCGGGGTGTACTACACCAATGGTTTGTACGTAACACAGTGGGGCCAGCACATTCTTCCTGGTACGTCATCATTGATCGCTGCTGTTGGACCACCACCTACAACGATTTTTGGAGAGACAACGGATTCCATGGGCTCATCCACCACTTCAACAATCGCAGCAGTCGCAGGGGCGCGGTCAGGTAACGGAGCTGCTTCGGTAGTTGGTCTAACCGATGTTGGGCTGGTTGTAGAGAAGCTAGGAAAGAAATACTCAATCGTGGTTACATCTCCGCTACGCAATGCTCCAGTAATCATTAGGGCGACTGCAAAAGGGAAGCCAACTATTACTTGGTCGGCAAAAACAAATGTCAATGCTCAGAAACTCATTTTGAGCACGCGTTCCTTGAAGGGCTACACACTGTCACTGTGGGTAAATGGTCGACGGCTCTCTTCGGTCAATGCTGGCTAAACAGCTGAGGTACGATCGCAAGTATGGCTGCGATTGAAGTAGAGACATTCTCATTGGTGAGTGGCATCTCGGTGGAAAAGTTTCACGCCCTTGATGAACAGATGCAGGAGTGGTGCTATCTCAATCGACCAGGTCTAGCGCGCCGCACGGTTGCTGTCGATACGAATGGGAAATTCATTGTCGTCACGTTGTTTGGTGAAGCAAGTCAAGCCGATGCCGGCTATCGCAGTTATTCGGGAATAAGTTCCGAATGGTTGTCATGCATTGCAAGTGGTTCAACCACTCACGAAGTGTTCTCGCTCTTTTAGAAACTATTGCTGCACAAGGGTGAGAGCATTGCCCTCAGGGTCGGTGATTCCAGCAATAAGCGCACCGCCAGGAATTTGATACGGGTCCATCGTTTTCTTCCCACCAAGTTCCACTGCTTGAAGTAGTGAACTCTCAACATTTTTAACCTGGATGTACAGCGCTATTCCTCCGCGCTTGCCTTTGCGAATGTGTCCACCAATTCCGTTTTCTGGTCCACCAATACCTGTTGGAATGCGATGTATCGGTCCGCCACCAATATCCCAGTTGAACATTTCTTTATAGAAGGGAATCAAGACGTTTTCGTCTAGGGCTTCAATTTCGAAATAGACGACTGGACGTGCCCATTCGGTTTTCGGTGTGTGTTCCATGTCCAAACCATAGGCGGTGTAGTTTGCCTGAGTGCGAATTCAACGAAGCAGTGAACACACACCGATGCCATGGGCAAACGGGCGAGGCACAAGTTATGAAATCGCAAGCGATCGAAATGATTCCGGTGAGTGGACATGGCGCCTTGCCATGGCACCCGTAAACGAAGACGGGCCGTTCTCGCGCATCGAGTGTGTCAACCGGTTTCTGGCAGTGGTTGAAGGCAATGGCATGTTGTTGTCGGTAGACCGTAAGAAACTGCAATGCCAGCCATTACAGGTGGTGCGTTTCCGTGGAGATGCAATTACCGATGCTGCCTTAACCAATGGTCCTATTACCGATATCAACCTGATGATTAGACGAAAAGAAGCTGAAGGCGAGATGGCTGTTGTTTCAGAATTGGGATTGATAGGCCGTGCGAGCATCGTTGTTGCAGTTGGTGGCAATGCGCAGGTGCGACTTGGCGATTCAACGATTGACCTTGAACGTCACGACGCAATGCTGGAGTGTGATTCGGAAACGATTTCGCTCGTAAGCGGAACGGTGTGCGTAGTGTCCGTGCAGCGTTGCTAGGCAACAGCAGCGCCAAACAACTTGCCAACAGCCATCGTGACTGCAATGGCAACAAGTCCACCAAACACCACTCGAATTACTGGACGAACTGGGTGCGCGCCACCGTATTTAGCGCTTGATCCACCAAGTGCAATAAGGGTGAGTACAACTACTGCAATAGTTCCGGTGAAGCGAAGAGACTGGCTAAATGCGGAAACAGCAATGAGTGGGATTGCGGCGCCAACTGCGAATGAACCTGCGGAACCAACACTTGCCTGAAGCGGACGGGCCCTAGTCGCTTCATGAATGCCAAGTTCTTCGGCAAGGTGAATTTTGAGTGCGTCATGTTTGGTGAGTTCTACAGCAACTTCATGGGCAAGCGCCTGAGGCAAACCCTTCTTGCGATAGATGCCTGCAAGTTCTGCAAGTTCGATATCAGGTGTGTTTTCTAGTTCCCATCGTTCTTTAGCGATGTCGGACTGCTCGGAGTCACGTTGTGAACTTACCGAAACGTATTCGCCAAGTGCCATTGATGCAGCACCTGCAACAAGACCAGCCATGCCTGCCGTGAGAATGGTGGAACGTTGTGCGGTCGCGGCTGCAACGCCAAGCACTAAACAGGCAGTGCTGATGATGCCGTCGTTGGCGCCAAGCACCATTGCGCGAAGCAGACCTATTCGATGGCTGGAGTGGTCTTCGTTCGTTGGGCTCATGGCAACAGGCTAGTTGTTTAGGGCTTCATGCGTTCAAGCATTTCGCCCATTTGCTTGTGCACAAGATTGATGGCTTGCAATGGTCGAATCATGACTTTGAATTCAGTGATTTTGCCTGCATCGTTGCAGGTAATCATGTCGATTCCGTTCACGTATTTGCCCTCAACATACGTTTCAAATTCCAGTACTGCAGTACTGCCACTCAAAACTTCTTTGATGTAGCGAAAAGATTTGTCGTCTAGGGTAGGTGAGCCTGACGATTTCTTCTCTCCTGGGAGTGTTTGCCCCGCGGCCTGCAGGTACAACTTGGTGATGGCTTTGCCTTGTTGCGGAGTGAACACAATGGGGGAGATGAAGACCACGTCGTCGTCAAGTAATTCATCAAGACCGCCAGGGAGCTGCCCCTTCATGTGTAGGTGCCACTTTTCAATTACTTCGTGAATCATGTTTGTCTCCTTGTGTATGGAAACTCTAGGCAATTATCCCTCAATTACCGAATCAAGTAAGCGAATCATGGCATCGATGGACTCGTATCGCCACCGTGCGACCAATTTGGTATTTGCATCTGTTGAGCGCTCACGAAGTTTGAACTCCTGGGCAAATGTTGAAAACAGATTGCGCTGACGTTTGGCAAGGCTTGTATTAGACAAGCCGGAACGTGTGCGCAGCACGAATTTTGCCAGCAGCTCAATACGCGCATCTCGTGGATGTTCAACAATGCTGTTCAGCCACTGCGTAGATTCAGCTTTTCCGCGAGAAGTAGGGGAATAGACCGTTCGTTCCGAGCCCTGCACGCCAGCTTCGGTTTTTGTTGGCTTAATCAGCTCTGCTGCCTCAAGACAGTTAATGGATCTGTACACCAGGGGGCGACGTACCTTCATCACCGTGACGAGTGATTCGTCAGCGTCGAGTTCCTTGGAAATGGCAAAGCCATGCATTGGCTTTTCACAGATGATGGCGAGGACTATGTGGTCGAGCACTGATGGCATATATAGTCTCACTGTGACTATTTTAGCCAAAGCGAGATCGCTTGTGGTCGTCTTACCAATATTTGTTGCTGCAGTCGCGACGCCAGTTCACGCCGAGCAGATCGAGGTCAAGAAAACCACGATCACCGTTTCTGCAGCGGCGTCTTTGGTCAACGTGTACACCGAAATAGGGAAGCAGTTCGAGAAGGCAAACCCGTCCATCAAGGTGCGATTCAATTTCGCTTCATCTTCCAGTTTGGTCTCACAAATTCAATCCGGTGCACCAACAGATGTGTTTGCTGCCGCCGACTTAACAAGCTTCGACAAATTGTTGGCCACAGGCAATGTGGTGAAGTCGCCGAAAGTGTTTGCGCGAAATTCAATGCAGTTGGTTGTTAAGCCTGGGAATCCACTTGGTATTACCACTGTTGCCGATTTGAGTAAGTCATCAGTCATTTCGCTGTGTGCAAAAACCGCACCATGTGGCATATACGCAGCAACGGTGTTGTCGCGTTATGGCGTTGTCATAGCGGATTCAAAAATTACACGGGGTGTAGACGCGACCGCCACGCTGAATGCCGTGTCAACTGGAGATGCCGATGCAGCAATTGTGTATGCGACCGATGCATTGTCCGCCAAAAAATCTGTGGCGACCATCAGCATTCCTGCTGGAAAGAACGTAAAGGCAATGTACGGAATTGGCGTTGTGCGAGGAAGCAGGAATTCCAAGCAGGCAGAGTCATTCATTGGTTTTGTGCTTTCGCCGGCTGGGCAAAAGGTGTTGATTGCGTTTGGATTCCTGGCGCCGTAAATGAACAGTGTCAGTTCGCGAACGCCACGCTTTGTGCGCATTGGAGCATTGCTCGGAGTCGTGTTTCTTGCCTTGCCCATAGTTGGGTTGTTGAAGCGGGTTGCTTGGTCAACATTGTGGGCGCAGTTAACCGACGTTGCAACGCGTGACGCCTTGCGAATTTCGCTGTATGCATCGGTATGTGCAACCGTGTTGGCGCTTGTGCTTGGCCTGCCACTGGCATGGTGCCTTGCGCGCATGCAATTCTTTGGCCGTCGCTTCGTTCGTGCATTGGTGTTATTACCCATGGTGCTGCCACCGGTAGTAGGTGGTGTGGCGTTGCTCGGCGCCTATGGCAAGTCGAATGGACTCCTAGGAGGCTTGCTCAACTCGCTCTTTGGAATTCAACTTACGTATTCGCTGTGGGGCGTAATCGTCGCCGAAACTTTCGTAGCACTTCCATTTTTGGTCTTATCGCTTGAAGGCGGACTCAGGTCTATCGATACTAAATACGAAGAAGCTGCAGCCGTAATGGGCGCAACTAGCTTCACTCGGTTTATGCGGGTTACGTTGCCACTTCTGAAGCCGTCGCTTGTTGCTGGCCTGATGCTTGCGTGGGCGAGGGCACTTGGAGAATTTGGCGCAACCATTACATTCGCAGGCAACATTCAGGGTCGAACACAAACCGCACCGCTTGCGGTGTACACCATGTTGGAGAGCAACCCGGAAGGCGCGTATGCGCTGAGTTTTCTGTTAGTCGCAATATCTGTTGGTTTACTTGTGGGGTTGCGTGATCGCTGGATTGGTGGAAGCTCCCAATGATTTCATTGCACGGCACAGTTGAAGTTGGAAGTTTCTCCCGCGAGTTCTCCATAGATGTTGGCAACGAAATTGTCGGCATGTTCGGCGCTAATGGTTCTGGGAAGACATCTGTATTACGCACCATCGCTGGCTTGTGCCCGCTCGGCAATGGCGAATTGAAATTAGGTGACGACCTCGTAGACGCTCCAGCTAAGAACATGTTCGTGCTTCCAGAAATGCGAAATATAGGCATGGTGTTTCAAGATCATTCGTTGTTTCCTTTCATGACTGCTGTCGACAATGCAGCCTTCCCATTACTCATGAGGGGAGTGAAGCGTGCGCCTGCAGTAAAAATGGCGGCGGAGATGCTGGAGCAATTTGGCGTTGCACATGTTGCGCAACACATGGCTCCAACGCTGTCGGGAGGACAAAGCCAGCGTGTGGCTATTGTTCGTGCGCTCATCGGCAGCCCATCTGCTGTATTGCTCGATGAGCCACTTTCGGCAATTGACGAAGCATCTCGTGAAGGCGTGCGAAACCACATTCGCGAACATCTGGTACGCCTTGGGGTGAGTGCCATCGTGGTTAGCCATGATCGAACCGAACTGGATCATTTGTGCACTCGAATCGAGAATTACACTTGGTAAATCATGCAGCTATCACTCGACGATGCAAGTCCGGCATTGTCCAATGTGGTGTTTTGTGTTCTTGACTTAGAAACCGCTGGCTCGTCTGCCGAAGTTGGCGGCATTACCGAAATTGGCGCGGTGAAGTATCAAGGCGGAGAAGAAATTGCACGCTTCAACACTCTGATAAATCCGGGGTGCGCAATTCCGTCATTCATCGTGATGCTCACCGGCATTACCGACATCATGGTGATGAATTCACCACCGATAGAAGATGTGCTCGATGATCTTGTCGAATTCATCGGCGACTCGGTGATTGTTGCTCACAATGCTCGTTTCGACATGGGGTTCATTCAGGCGTCACTCGAGCGAGACGGTCGGCCAAGGCTCACGAACAAAGTGGTGGATACGGTTTCGTTAGCAAGGCGCCTCGTGCGCAACGAAGTGCCAAACTGCAAGCTGTCGACGTTGGCCGAAAGCCTCGGGCTCAAGCATCAACCTGCTCACCGAGCGATGAACGATGTGCTTGCGACTGGTGATTTGTTGCATTACCTCATTGAACGTGCTGCAGGTTTTGGCGTGTACGACCTGAATGATCTCATTGCATTGCCAAAGCTTGGCTCGCATCCGCAAGCAAGCAAATTAAAACTCACCGAGACGTTGCCGCGAACTACTGGTGTCTACATGTTCACCGATGCGCAAGGCGAAGTGTTGTATGTGGGCAAGGCCAGCAACCTGCGTTCTCGTGTGCGTAGTTACTTTGGAACCAACGAGTCACGGACCAAAGTGGGTTCATTGTTGAAGCTGATGCAAGGAGTTGAATACATTCAAACTCCCGACCTATTAACGGCCGAGGTGCTGGAGTTGCGCATTATTGGCAGACTTCGTCCCCGCTACAACCACGCTGGAACACGAACGGCAAAGTATTGCTATGTGCGCTTAACCACCGAAGAAGAGTGGCCCCGTCTCTTGGTGTCGAAGACGCCGTCGGCAAAAGGCATTTGTATTGGGCCCATCTCTACCCGCAACATGGCAACCGAAGTCGTCGATGCCATCGAATCGGTAATTCCACTTCGGCGTTGCACGGTACGTATGGGCCGCAATTATGTTGCCCCAGATGGTGCGCCTGTATGTTCGGCAGCCCGCCTTGGTCTTGCACAGTGCCCGTGCTCGGGCACTGCTGAGCCAGAGTCGTATGCAAACGCCGTGCAGCTTGCAGCAGATGCGCTGGTCGGGAAAAGCAGCCATGTGCTTGATGCTCTTACCGAACGGATGAATGCTCATTCGGAGGCACAACGGTACGAAGAGGCCGCGTATTTACGTGACCGTATTCAAGTTTTTGAAACCGTGTTGCGTCGACAGAAGCAAGCAGAGCAACTATGCAAACAAGGAATGTTCACGGTTACGTTTGACAATATTGTTTACGAAGTAGATAACGGCGTACTCGCATCAACTCGAAATGCCGATCAGCTGTTCACGCCTCTTGGCTCGCTCAGTAAGCAAATTCACGAGGCGATCATCGCACCGTCAAGTGTGCATGATGAGCATGGAATGTTAAGAAGCGACGCAATGGATGAAGTGCTCTGTATTGCCAAATTTTTGGAGGCCCAGAAATGACAGATGACAATGTGACCCTTGCCCAATTGGTGCTGCACAAAGGCGAAGTGGTGTCCGAGCTGTACGGGCCAGACGTTACGGCTGAGACCACGCTCATTTCATGGTCAATGGCAAAGAGCATTACCCATGCCCTCGTTGGCATTGCGCAAATGGATGGTTTATTGCATGTTGAAGACAACAATTTGTTTCCCGAATGGGCTAATGACGAGCGTCGCAACATCACGCTTCAGCAACTATTGGAAATGCGATCGGGTCTTTCTTGGGTGGAGGATTACGTAGATGACGATGCATCCGACGTGATTGACATGTTGTTCGGATCGGGAAAGGACGACAATGGGGGCTACGCCATCGCGCAGCCACTTGCATCAATACCTGGGTCGGAGTGGCTGTATTCGTCGGGTACGACCAACATCATCACCCGACTGCTCGGTAATGCGCTTGGAGATACTGCTGGTTCACACGAGAACATTGAGCGTTTCATGCGAACCAGACTGTTCGGTGCAATTGGTATGCAGGCCGAACCCAAGTTTGATGCAACAGGAACTTTTGTCGGTTCGTCGTACGTTTATGCCACTGCACGAGAGTTTGCGAAGTTCGGGCAGCTGTACCTTCACGACGGAATGTCCAATGGGAAGCGGATATTGCCTGAAGGCTGGGTGGACCATGCACGAACTCAACATGTGTTCGATGACGAGACAGGCCTGGGTTACGGAGCCCATTGGTGGACACTGCCAGGAGAGCACAACAGCCTGGTTGCTTCGGGCTACGAGGGCCAATACATCATGGTGATACCTGATCGGGATGTGGTCGTGGTGCGTCTAGGAAAAACTGTCTCGGCGAAGCGCAACTCTGTGGTCGCAGGCTTGCGGGAAGTGATTGAACAGTTCCCCGTTACTGGTGGGCAGTAACAGTTTCAGAACGAGACTCAACAACCGACAGCATCAGTAGTGCACCGATCACGAATGCTGCACCAATCACTCGGTTTAACGAGAGGTGTTCGTTCAAGATAAGTATTCCGCACGCAATTCCGAAAACAGGTTCGCTTGTGGTGAATATTGACGTCATGTTCGTTCCAATGCGCTTTAAGCCCATGAAAAATGTTGACGTAGGGAATACGGTTCCAACTATTGCCAGCGCAACAATGACCAGCCAGCCTTTAGTGGTATCTGGGTAATCAGGCTTCATTCCGCCGGGAGAAACAATCGCATACAAATTGAAACCAAGTGCAGCACCAATATTGACGAACGTGACTCCGGTGAACATGTCGGTGTGTTTTAGTGAACGAGAACAGCCAAGCGCATAAAACACATACGCAAGCGAAGAGATGAGAACGAGCATCACCGCGTGAGAACTACCTCCGCCAATTTCTCCCGTGGTAATGCCAACGCCAACCATGGTGAAGATCAGCGCGTACACGATGCTCTTCGAAGGTTTCTTTTTGTAGATCACCCATGATGCAAGAACCACCATGACGGGGTTGCAATAAAAAATGACGATGGCAAGGCTGGTGTCGATGTCGCGTATGGCGGTGAAGTACGTGAGCGAACAAATGGTGATGCCAACAAAACCAAGTGACAATAAGTCGGGAAGCAGTTGCTTTCGTGGCCACGGAGTGTCGCGAACTAAAACAAAACGCAATATCACCATCATGATTGCCGACATGGTGAATCGGGCAGACAACATGCCGAGAGCATTGGCACCTTCGTCGTACGTGGTTTTTGCCATAAACGGAACCATCGCAAAACATCCACTGGCAAAAACAATCAAAAACGATCCGAGCAATTTTTGATTCTTTACCACGCTCCGAATCTAGTGCCACGGCCAACATTGGGTACTCTTGGTCCGAGGGGGAAACATGACGAACGAATTGTGGCGTAACAGTGCTCTAGACCTTGCAGAAGGTATTCGCAGTAAAAAGTTTTCCAGTAGGGAAGTAGTCGACGCTCATCTTGCCCGCATCGATGAAGTGAACCCGAAGGTCAATGCCATTATTCGTGTGATGGCCGACGAGGCTCGCACGGGTGCTGACGCTGCCGACAAGGCGCTCGCACAAGGAGGCCCTATCGGTCCGTTGCATGGAGTTCCGTACACCGTCAAGATCAATATCGACGTCGCTGGCCAGGCCACCACTCAGGGCATCACGGCCTTAGCCGAAGCCATTCCCGCTATCGATGCGCCAACAATTGAGCGCATGCGCGCATCTGGAGCAATCATGCTTGGGCGCACCAACATGCCCGACTTGGGCTTGCGCGTACATACCGACAGCACCCTGTACGGCCGTACGAAGAACCCATGGAAGTCGGACCGCACTGCAGGTGGGTCAAGCGGTGGTGAAGGTGCTGCTCTTGCGAGTGGAATGTCGCCACTCGGTCTTGGCAATGACATCGGCGGTTCGTTGCGCAACCCTGCGCATTGCAACGGCATTGCTTCCATCATGCCAACGAAAGGTGTCGTACCTGACGCACAAATGTTTCCGATTGAAGACTTCGGTCTCAGTTCGCAACTCATGCTTGGGCAAGGTGTGATGGCTCGTCGCATTGCCGACGTGCGTGCTGGCTTGCGAGTAGTTGCCGGTGCGCATGCGCGCGACCCAATCAGTGTTCCAGTTGTGTTGGACGAATTTCCTGCAGCAAAGAAAACTCGCGTTGTAGTAATGGCGAACCCACCAGGTGGAACGACGCATCCGCAAATTATGCAAGCGGTGCGCAATGCAGCAGATGCGTTGTCGAATGCTGGTCACGATGTAGTGGAAACGATGCCACCAGATTTCGAACTTGCATGCCAACTGTGGTCGATTCAAATGAGTGGTGAACTGACGCTGCAACTTGAATTACTCAACATGGTGATGGGCGAGGGCGGTCGACAGTTTCTTGAACTCACTCGTGAAGGAATGAACGAGGTTGATTTTGCAGGTTGGGTAGATGCCCAGGTGCAGCGCAACGGTGTCGCACGACGATGGTCATTGTGGTTTCAAGAAAACCCTGTTCTTATTTGTCCAACATGGACAGAGCCAGCATTTGTGTACGACTATGACATCAAAGATGTTGAGAGCGCAATGGGAACATTGCAACAACTACGTGCTGTGTTGCCAGCAAACTTGTTAGGACTTCCTGCAGTGGTGGTGCCGGGCGGAATGGCCGACTCGCTTCCAGTGGGTGTCCAGGTGATCGGGTCTCGCTTCACCGATCTTCACTGCCTTGCAATCGCTGAGCAGATCGAATCGGCGTGTGGTTTAAGCACGCCGATCGATCC
>CANIHL010000044.1 GCA_947467375.1 Acidimicrobiaceae bacterium
TTGACCCAGAGTTCAGCAACGGCCCTCACCTGAGTTACACCGTTCAGTGGTTGCTATTCACACTGTGTGCCGCGGGCGGATGGTTCGCGCTCGTGAAACGTGAATTAGCAAAGCAGCGAACTGCTTAGTGCTGGTTTTCTAGTTGAGCCATTCGCCTGAATTGCTCAACAACATCTGGGCTCTTGTGCGAGGAATCCTTGCTTCGGTACACCGTGTCGACATTGACGCTGATGCGACCGAATTCCTTCCACGTTGCAAACGATTTCTTGGGATCACCAAGAATGTCAGCACAAATTTCGCGCGCGGCATCGAATGCATCCATCCCTTGTGCTTGACGAGCACTTGCTTCGTTTAACACGTACGCCAAGTAATCGCGCACGCGCGTTACCCCTGCTTTATCGGTGAGAGGCCCGTGACCAGGAACCACAGTTTCAACATCGAGTGAATTGATGAGATCGCATGCTGCAATCCAATTTTCGAGTGGTCCAGCCCACACAATTGGAGCGCCACCAATAAACAAAATGTCTCCTGTGTACACAGTCTGTGCATCGGGAACGTACGCAATGGTGTCACCTGCAGTGTGCGCAGGGCCAACTTCGATGAGTTCAACATCGCGTCCACCAGCCTGCACCGTGAGTCGGCCAGTAAACGTTTGCGTTGGCATAGTCATTTCGATTCCATCGAATTCGAAGTCACCAAAGAATGACCGAAAGAGATCGCCAACTTCTCCAGGCGCCTTGTTCAATGCAGCCAACATGGCAGGTGGAACTTCGGTCATTTCATGAGCCGTTGCTGCTGAGGCAACGATTTCTGCCCCGACCACCAATTCGTTGCCGT
Source organism: Acidimicrobiaceae bacterium (assembly GCA_947467375.1). Taxonomy (GTDB): domain Bacteria; phylum Actinomycetota; class Acidimicrobiia; order Acidimicrobiales; family Ilumatobacteraceae; genus UBA3006. The sequence continues at coordinate 838 of CANIHL010000044.1, forward strand.
AACAGTGATCGCCATTGGCGTGCGTATTTACGACGGTTGCAATTGGCGCCGACTGTGTTGCGCCTTTCATGGTGTCGAGCATTGACGCAGTCAGCTTCAGGTCAAACAGCGTGTCAACAAGCAGCGACGACCCTTGCCCGACGATGAGCCCCGCGTTGCTGTATCCCCAACCACCATCGGGTTGCAGGTACGCGTAACAATTGTTCCCAATTTCATGAAGACCGAGCGAATAATTGGTGTCCATGTTGAGGAACCTTTCTTACTGAAGGCGCGTAAGCCCGGCTTTTAAGTTGCGTACTGCTTGAGCAATGCGCTGTTCGTTTTCAATGAGTGCGAAGCGAGCAAACCCTTCGCCACCAGGACCGAAACCCGCACCTGGTGAAAGCGCAACGTTGCAGTCGCGAACCAAGTGGCTACAGAACTCCACTGAGTCCATGTCGCTGTAAGCCTCGGGTATTGGCGCCCACACGAACATAGATCCGCGTGATTTAGGAATGTGCCAACCGATTCTGTCGAGACCATCAATAAGTGCATTACGACGGCCCTCGTAAATGTTTGACACTTCCTGTGGGAAGTCTTGCGCTTCGTTCAACGTGACCGTTGCAGCAATTTGCACCGGCTGAAATGTTCCGTAGTCGAGGTAGCTCTTCAACTTCATGAGCGCACCAACAACTTGCTCGTTTCCTGCCATGAATGCAACACGCCATCCAGCCATGGAGAAGCTCTTCGTCATGGAATACAACTCAACAGCGCATTCCATTGCACCTTCAGCTTGCAGAATTGATGGCGGCTTGTAACCATCGAAGCCAACGTCGGCATATGCAAAGTCGTGCACCACGATCATGTCGCGCTCGCGACAGAAGTCGACAACGCGTTGCATGAAGGGCAGATCGACTGTCGCTCCAGTTGGGTTGTGCGGGAATGACACCACCAGCACTCGTGGGCGTGGCCAACCGTTCTTGTATGCCTCGGTGAGGTTTTCAAAGAATTCGTCTGAATATTGCTGGTCGTCAATAACTTGCTGACTGCGCATTGGCACCTGACGAACGTCTGCACCAGCAAAGATCGGGCCATAAATGTGAATTGGATAACTCGGACTTGGAACAATTGCGGCATCGCCGCGGTCGAGCAACACCCACATGAGGTGACTGAAGCCTTCTTTAGAACCAATGGTGTTCGTAATTTGCGTTTCTGGGTTTAACTTCACTCCCCAATTACGCATGTACATGTCGGCAACTGCTTCGCGAAGTTTCGGCAAACCGCGTGACAGTGAATAACGATGGTTCTTCGAGTTCTGCGCCGCTTCAATCAGCTTGTCAACCGCAATTTGCGGTGAAGGAATGTCTGGGTTACCAAAACCCAAGTCGACTACGTCGTTGCCTTCGTGACGCGCCTGAATCTTCAGGTTGTTGATGATGGTGAAGACGTACGGGGGCAGATTGGTGATGCGACGAAATTCCACAGAGACAAACTAGTCGTGAAGATGCAGCAAAGCGGCACCAATTGCACCAGCCCGCTCGCCCAATTGCGCAGACTTCAGCACCGGGTGAACCCTGTGGCTTGGGGCATACAACATGGTGGCAAAGCGTTCCTGAATGCGCGGCATCAAGATGTCGGCATTCTCCATGACGCCACCACCGACCACGATGGTGTCGGGGTCGGACATGTTGGCAATATTGGCGAGCCCGAGTGCAACCCACGTACTGAATTCATCGAGCGCCTTGAGTGAAGGAATGTCTCCCGACCTGGCGCGATCGATCACAACCTCTCCTGCAACTCCCCCTGCCAATTGAGATAGCCCAGCACCCGATGCATAGCGCTCCCAACATCCACGTTGACCACACGGACATTCATCTCCGTTTGCTTGCACCACCATGTGTCCAACTTCGCCTGCATGACCATGTGCACCGTGTTGCAACGCACCACCCGAAATAAGTCCGCCGCCAATTCCCGTTCCCAACGTGACCATCCACATGTCGCGCGAGCCAACACCTGCGCCGCGTTGCCACTCTGCAAGTGCCGCACACGTTGCATCGTTGTCGCACCACACAGTTTCGCCAAGTGCGTTTGCAAGTTGTTCGCGTACGGGAAATTCAATTGCGGTAATCATGTTTGGTGATGAACGAATAACACCATCGCGAGAAATTAAACCGGGAACACCAAGCCCAATTGATGAGTGATCTCCGAGTTCGTGGACTATTGAAGCAAGTGTTGCAACAAGCTTGTCGGCCGAGGGTGTTGGCTTGCGAACTTCGCGAACAACATTGCCACTGTCATCAATGACGACGCCGAGACATTTAGTGCCACCGACATCGATGCCTGCGGCGAGACTCACGATTCTGAGCGGGTCTTCAGTTCTTTCAGCGTGCTGAGAATGCGCATTTCGGCGCGACGCTTCACAAACCCTGGAAGTGGAATGACTAACTCAACAGCAAGGTCGTATGCAACGCGAGTTCCACTTCCATCTGCGTTGAATGAATATGCACCGCGAAGCGAACGCATGATGTCGCCATCGACTAAATGCCACGACAGTGCATGAGGTGCTTTCGAGTAGTCGTACTCCAAGGTGTAATGAGTACTTCTGCCAAGTGCAGATGCGCGGTATTCAACCGTGTGTGGTCGACCTTGTGCGTCACGTGTAAGCACGGTTGCTTCTTTGACATCTTTAGCCCATTCGGGGTACTGCTCGAAACCGCTGGCAACGTCGAAGCATCGCTCTGCTGTTGCCGCAATGAATACCGAGTCCGAACCTGAATCAACCATGAGCACCATCTTTGCCGATTTCACCCTCTGGCGCAGAAACTTCGGGAACTATTCGTTTACCGAAAGTTCCGTTCTTACTCGCCCACAATCCGTTCAGCCCAAGCCCAAGTAGTGGCACCAACACCCCGAAAGCCAAGGTGCTTCCCGAAACGCCGTCGGTAGACCTGCGAACTATTGCCCCGCCCAGCCCTACAACTACCTGAATAGTGAGAGCCGAATTCATGATCCGCATGACCGATTTTGTGGCAACACCATCGATGAGCAAAAACAGCCCGGCCACCGAAATCTCGTCGCTTCGACTGCGCTGTACTGCCGAGAAGTAACCCCAAATAAACGTGGCCACGCCTACCGCAAAGAGCAGCAGGTCGACAATGGCAACGAGCTTGCGCAGCGGCGAATTGAAAATAGCAACAGCAAGCACCGAAACGAATACGAAGATTGCAGTAAGCGCTGCGTTCAATTTCACGATCTTCATGCATTCACCTTCAACACATCGGCAAGTCTTGCAGTAAGCACGTTGTAATCAAATTCGGCAAGTGCCCGTTTGCGCGATGCATCACCCATTGCCTGCAACTGAGATGTATTGCTGAGTAACGCATCTATTGCACGAGCAACCTTGGCAACATTGCTTGGCTCGTCGATGACTACACCTGTAACGCCGTCCACAACAGCCTCTGCCGAACCGCCGCTCTGCCCTGCCACCTGAGGAATTCCGCACGCTGCGGCTTCTGAGAACACAATCCCAAACCCTTCTTGCTCGAGCCCGCCCCAGCGAGTGCGACACAACATTGCAGAGAGGTCTGCGCTTGCATACAACAACGGAAGATCTTCATTCGACACTCTTCCCAAGAGCGTGACCGGTGCATGAGTTTGCGCAATCAGTTTTTGCAAACGATCGGTATCGCGACCTTTGCCGCCTATCGCAATACGCAACTTTGGTCTGCTTGGTGCAAGTGCCGCTGCAGCGCGAATAAGCGTGTCAAAACCTTTGCGCGGAACTAAACGACTAACACCAACGATGAGTTCGGCATCGTGGTCGAAGCCAAACTTGGAACGTGTTGCATTGCGTTGCTCGACACTGATTGGTGCAAAGCGCTGAGTGTCGACACCAGGAGGAACAACGGTGATTGGCAAATTCTCTCCACCAGCCTGACGAGCTTCTGCAGCGGGATATCCGCCCGCAGCAATGATGTGTTGAGCGCCGCGCAACACACGTGCAAGAACTTGCTTCGAACCAGGCAATCGGCCCGGCACGGTGACTTCGGAACCATGCAGAACCACCATGTACGGAAGTTTGAGCGAAGGGCCAACGATGCCGAGTGGAACCGCAGGGTCAAGAACAATGAAGTCGGCGCCAATTTCTTCGGCCATTTCATTGATGCGTTGAATCATCCACGGATGCGGCAGCAACACCGGTTCCTTCGTTCGCCGAATGAGGTATGGCTGCTGAGCGTCGAATGCCGCCGCATCTTTGTGAGGTGACGTCAGCACCGCGAACGAATCGGGCGGAAGCCTGCGCCACCACTCCCAAAGCAGGTTCTGAATTCCACCGACCTTTGGTGGGAAATCGTTAGTGACGAGAAGGTGTTTCATGGAAGGCGCTCGCACCAATACTGACAGATGCGTTAGCCAACCCGCACTTCAGGCAAGTTACGCAATTCTTCCACCACAGTCGGATCTTCATCGGTTGCGGGAATGAACTGATTCAACCCCAGTCGCGCCGCGCTCCAGATTGCGTGAGCCCGAAGCATCGGTTCTGCATGCGTGCAGAATTTTTGAATTGCGTTGCGCACTGCCTCATCGCTGGCATTACCAATGTTGCCAAGCACAATGAGCAGATTGCGACGCACCCACATGGGGTTTCGGTCTGCGATGTACCACTGACCAACCGACTCAAGAAGTTGCGCGTCGTCCATTTCGAGCATCTGCAGAATAGGAACCCACGCGCGAACCACCGATGGTTTCGTGGTGATGCCCAACCGAATAGTTGGTGGACACACGTCTTGACACGAGTCACAGCCGTACACGCGGTCGGCAAGCGCTACTCGGTAATCGCGATTAAACACTCCGGGCTTTTGCACCAGCCATGCCAAACACTTTGCGGCATCGATGACTCCTGGTTCGACAATGGCATTAGTTGGACATGAATCCAAACAACGTTTACACGCACCACACCCATCATCGGCTGGACGCTCATTCATCACGAGCGGAGCGTCGGTCACCACACTTCCTAATACGAAGAAACTTCCTGCTCCATTGATGAGCAGGTTCGCGTTCTTGCCGTACCAACCCAACCCAGCCAGATACGCAGACTCGCGATCGACTAACGCATTGTGATCGACGAACACATGCGCGCTCCATCCATCTGCGCGTAACGCATCACTCACCACACCAAGCCCTTCGCGAAGCGACTCGTAATAATTTGCCCACGCATATCGGGCAACGCGTGCGCTGAGCTGCAGTGGCGCAGGCGGCGCATCAGTTGCGTACGAACATGCGCCAACAATCATGGACTGTGAATTTGGCACCGATACTTGCGGATTCGTCGAACGATCGGGGTTGCGATATGTGAACTGCATGGTGTCGTGTAGCCCAAGCGATTTACGTGCGTGCAATGTTTCGCGAGCACGCTGCATAGTGGCTGCTGGTGCAACACCAATACGGTCGATGCCTGAAGCCACACCAAGAGCAAGTATCTGCTCTGTGTATGCGGCCGCTTCTTCGCGACTGATTGGTTGCTGGTTAGCTAACGGCACGATGCCGAAGCGTAGGCACCATTCCGGCATTTGCAAGCAACCGGACTGCACGCTGCTCTTCGAGGTTGAAAACTACGGCTGATTCTTGGGAATCTCCGCACATAAAGGTGACGAGGCAGTCGCTGCACGCATCGGTTTCGCGCATGACGCACGACTCGCAAGTGATGACAAGGACTGGTTGATTATTGGCATTCATGATGGCTCCTGTAGTTACTGTCAGTGGGCTTTGGTTTCGGTTATTGAGTTCATGTGTGCGCCAATTGCGTACAAATGAAGTCTGCCCACCGGGTGTTACGGAGTTAGATGAATACCGCCCCATCGTGATCGATGTCCAAAATGTGTGAAGCGCCCGACTTGGGCAAGAGGCCGGCAATACGCGCAGCATCGGCCTTTGCGCAGAGCACGCCAACTGTTGGGCCGGAGCCCGAAAGCCATGCACACCATGCATCAGTTGCAAGCGCCGCCCTAAACGCCTCGTGCGAGTTTGGCGAGGCCGCAAAGCGAACGTCTTGATGCATGAGGTCTTTTGTTGCCTCACGCAATACCGCAATATCGCCTGCTGCAAAAGCGGCCATGAGCAATGCTGTGTGGCCAATGTTGAACACCACATCAGGCAACGGAATAGACGAAGCAATTGCGGTACGGGACTTCTCGGTGGAAGTTTGTGTTTCCGGCACCCAAGCAATGAATGCAGGGTCGAATCCAAGAGGCAGTTTCACCACTTCTCCACCCGCACTTGCCGTTACGCCGCCAACAAGCGAAGCCGCAACGTTGTCTGGATGTCCTTCAAGTTCGGTACTCAGCCGCAAAAGCTCTTTTCGATCACTCACGAGTGAATCTTTTCCGTTGCGTTGCGCATGGCCCAGCACTACACCAGCAACTCGCGCTGCTCCGCTGAAACCAAGTCCGCGACCCATTGGAATGACCGAGCGAACCCACACATCTCCTGTTCCGCCAGCAAGACGAAACGCTGCGAGTGAAGGATGACTGTCGTCAATGACCTTGGCAAATTCTGGCAGAGCAGACCCGTCGTCAATTCCCATTTCCAAATGCAGTGACAATGCCATTCCCAATGCATCGAAGCCTGGACCTAAGTTGGCCGAGCTGGCGGGAACACGAACTTGCAATGCACTCATAGCGATCTATCGTGCCACAGCGTTACTAGAAATTTTCAATGCTTCGACCACGCGTAATGCAGATCCATTATCAATGGAGGCCTGCGCAAGCGAAACACCTTCCTCCATCGAAGAACTCACACCAGCAACCGTGAGCCCAGCAGCGGCGTTTAACACCACGATGTCGCGCACTGGTCCAAGTTGTCCGTTAAACGTGTCGAGCACAACGCGGGCGTTGTGTGCCGGGTCGCCGCCACGCACGGCAGTGACGTCGGCAGTTTGAAGACCAAGATCGATTGCATTAACGGAGAATTCACGCAAGGCGTTATCGCGTACTTCAACTACAGAACAGGCTCCGCTCAATGAAAGCTCGTCAAGACCACCGTGTCCGTGAACAATCCAGGCACGCTCAACTCCGCGTGTTGCAATTGCACGAGCCATTTTCTCGGCTGCACTTGGGTCGCCAACGCCAACCACCATGAACGAAACATTTGCCGGGTTAGCCATTGGCCCAAGCAAGTTGAACGCAGTGGGAACACAAATTTCTTTGCGTGTTGGCCCAGCATGACGAAATGCTGGGTGAAATTTCTGCGCAAAACAAAAGCCCATGCCGGCTTCAGTGACACAACGTGCAACATCTGCTGGGTCAAGATCAATTCGCACGCCAAGCGCTTCGAGCACATCGGCTGTTCCGCATTGCGAAGATGCAGCACGGTTGCCGTGTTTGCATACAGGAACGCCCGCGCCTGCAACAACGAATGCGGCCATTGTTGAAATGTTGACTGAATGTGACTTGTCGCCACCTGTGCCAACGATGTCGATTGCACGCGATGCAATGTTTGCTGGAAGTTCGACGCGCGCCGAAGCCGCACGGACTTCTACGAGCATTCCTTCTAATTCGACAGCGCTCTCGCCTTTTGTGCGAAGACCCATCACCAGCGCAGCAATTTGTGCTGAGCTTGCTTCGCCTTCAAGCACCGTGCGCATTGCGGCACGAGATTCATTCAACGACAAATCGGTTCCCGATGATATTTTTCCGAGGACTACAGCCCAGCCACCAACCTCTTCAATGGCGCTCATTGCGCAACTCCGTTATGCAGATTGACGGCGCTGACGCAACATTTTGCGGCGGTCACGAGCAGTTGCTCCGCCCCACACACCTTGTTGTTCGCGATTGTCCAGCGCATAGTTAAGACACGCTATGCGAACCGCGCATTGCTCGCACACCGATAAAGCGAAGTCGGCATGATCTTCATTTTCGGGGTAGAAGATTTCAGCATCGAGTCCTTGACAAGCGCCATTGCTGCGCCACGCCACATCCGCTATCGCCATGCACGGCCCCCTTTGCCAAATGCTGACTACTTCCCCGCGGGTGACTGTAGGACGGCGTTGGGTGTTCGTGCCAATTTGCCTATATGGCCCAATGCGGGCCTACTTACGCCCCTTACGGGCGAAGGTCAGCGAGTAATTCGGCAGTAGTGATCGCCGGCAACTCCACGCTTTCGCCGTAGGCAGGGTGATCGCACACCAATGAAGCACCGCCAGCCGCAAAGAGTTCTACTTGTTCTGGAGTGAACTCAAAGCGAATGTAGTGAACAGCCGCAGTGATGTAGTCCCGGGTGAGCTGTTCGGCGTGGGCCTCGTCGGTAATGCAACGAACCTGAGTGCCGTCGCTCAGTTTGATGAGCATCGAGCTTTCGATGCCCACCAACTTTGGTAGCCATTCGCGCATTTGATCTTCGGTTGTGAGTTCGATGAACAACGTTGCCGACAACTGTCCGGCTTCAGGGATGAGCGGGTTGTACGCGTGGAGCTCTTCCATTACCTGTTCGTCGTGCATCGACTTTTCAGATCGAATCATTTCTTGAATCTGGTACCACATGGTTTGACGATTCTCAAACATGATGGTGACAACTTCACCAAGACCAATGCGACGCTTGCCCTTGGTTTCAATACTCGTCTTACGACTCTCTTCGCGAATGCGTTCGTAAGCGCGAAGGTCGAGAATGTCTTCTAGTTTCAGTTTGCGTGATGCAACTGCATTGGCGGGGGTTGCCATGATTATTTCTCCTCTGTGAAGCCGTACGCACGTGCAACAACTTGCAGTGGGTGTACGGGTTTGTTTCCTGTTTGTTCGTTAATTGCGGTATTAGCCAAATGGCAGTCGCCGGTTACGACGTCGCCATTTGCTTCATTGATCATTTTTCCAAGCTTTTCGGCAATAGGCATAGACAAGTGCGCATTCTCTGCGCGCAGCCCCCACATGCCGTCGATACCTGAACACTGCTGCACGAGTTTGATTTTTGCACCAGTGAGTTTCATGAGGTCACGACTCTTCAGACCAATGTTCTGTGCACGTAAGTGACATGGCGTGTGATACGTAACCGTTTCAGGAATGGTGCCCTTGAACTCGGTGTCGAGTGACTTGCCTTCGGTCTTGTGAATCTTGATGAGGTATTCAGCAGCGTCGTATGTGTGTTCAGACACCAACTTGGCATCTGGGCCACCGACGTAGTCGACATAATCCTTCTTCAAGATGTAACTACATGTTGGTTGTGGAACAACGATGTCTTTGCCAGCGCGAACGTCTTTCACCAGTTCAGAAATGTTCTTTGCTGCAACCTTGGTGAACGTGTCCATGTCGCCAGAGTGCAAGTACGGCGCACCACAGCAATTGGTTGTACCGGCGAGCGAGCATGAAATGCCGTTGTGCTCGTACACCTTCACCATGTCGTGACCAATTCGCGGATCTTGGTATTCAACGAGACACGTTGGGAACACCGCTACATCGCCCTGCGATTTTGTAAGACGAATTTGTGGGCGCTTCTTAAACCAAGTGGTGAAGCGTTGCTTGGCAAATGGCGGCAACATGCGCACGCTGGAAATTCCAGCTGTCTTTTCGACCACTTTGCGAATGAGCGAACCCGGCTTTGCACCCATGACCACATTGCTAATTACTCCAGCTTTTGTTGCCACTTTGCCCAGTGCATCGGTGTGCCCCATGACTGCGGTGGTGAGTTTGTCGCGAGCAGAAACCTGGCCGTTGGCGCGACGCATGGCGTCGGTGCGCAGCATAAGGCGAGGGAAATCGAGAGCCCATTCGTGTAGTTCTGGAATGTACGGGCACATGACGTAACACAATTTGCATTGGAAGCACTCGTCGGCAACGTGATCTTGCTGAGCAGGCGTCATTTTGCCTGCATCTTGATCGTCGTGCGCATCGATGTACGAAAACAGCGTTGGGAACGAAGGGCAAAACTTAAAGCACAAACGACATCCGTGACACAGGTCGTACACGCGCTCGAGTTCTTTGCGAGTGTCTGCCTCGTCGAGATAGAGCGGGTGATGCGGATCGTAAATTGTTGTCATGTTCTTGCGCCTTTGTTCTTAACTAAAAAAACTTGCAGTGGATGTTGCACAGTTGCCCATGCAACATCCACCAAGTACTCACTATTTCCTAAATCAGGAAATGCTCTTCAAGCCTTCTGCGAAGCGGCCAGCGTGGCTCTTCTCAGCGCGTGCAAGAGTTTCGAACCAGTCAGCGATTTCGGCAAAGCCTTCGTCGCGTGCGGTCTTTGCGAAACCTGGGTACATCTGGGTGTACTCATAAGTTTCACCTGCAATTGAAGACTTCAGGTTCTGTTCGGTGTCGCCGATTGGCTCCCCCGATGCTGGGTCGCCTACTTCTGCAAGATATTCAAGGTGACCGTGTGCGTGACCGGTTTCGCCGTCAGCAACGTTCTTGAACAATCCAGCAACGTCTGGGTAACCCTCTACGTCTGCCTTCTGTGCGAACCACAAGTAACGACGATTTGCTTGGCTCTCGCCTGCAAACGCTTCCTTGAGGTTTTCATGTGTATGGGTGCCTGCGAGGCCTGCCATGATTTTCTCCTCTGTTGTTGTTTGGTGTTGTTTTTACTTACTTACTTTCGCCTGCTGTGCAGGAGACTTTGCATGCGCTGTCTTGTTTGACTTCGCACGACTTTTTTCGCATGTTGAACACACGCCCTGAAACACGACCCCAACTTCATTGATCGTGAAATCTTCGATACCGACTGGCTTCAATGCCGCAGTGCCGTTTACATGCACATCGCGAATCTGTCCGCAGTCAACGCACACCACGTGGTGGTGGTCGTCAAGGTTTGGATCAAAGCGAGTTGCGCCACCACCGATATCGATGAATTGGAGTTCGCCCATTTCGGCAAGTTCGTTCAACGTTTGATACACCGTGCGCAGCGAGATGCCAGGCATTTGAGCCGATGCTTCGGCAAATAGTGACTCGGCTGTTGGGTGCTTGTCATTGCCGTGCATCAGATGAAACAACAATTGACGCTGCGGGGTGAGTTTGCGACCCTGGCTGCGATATGCCGCTGCGAGTTCGGTAGGCGTTTGCATGAGGGGCAAGATAATTCAGATGAAACCTAATTAGCAAGTCGTGCGAATAAGAAATCTGTGCAAATTAGAAATGAACGGAATATGGCGCAAAATAGCGGTCTGAGAGGGGCAGGCGTTTAGGCTGACTGCGTGAATTTCAACCGAGACACCAATATCGATCGCCTCAAAAGTGAGCAATTCGATGTCTTGGTCATTGGTGGCGGAATTACTGGTGTTGGAGTGGCCTTGGATGCCGCTTCCCGAGGGTTGCGAACCGCTCTTGTTGAAAAAGACGACTTCTCGTCGGGCACTTCATCGAAGAGCAGCAAACTCATTCATGGTGGACTTCGCTATCTACAACAGGGCGAAATTGGTTTGGTGTACGAAGCGCTTCACGAGCGCCAGCGCCTGCGTAAAAACGCGCCGCACCTCGTACACATCCTCCCCTTCATGATTCCCATCCTCACTAAGGACGGAGTTGTTTCTCGAAAGATTGCGCGTGCGCTTGGTAGTGCGTTATGGATGTATGACCTGACCGGTGGTTGGCGTATTGGAAAGTTTCATCGTCGATTGAAAGCGAAAGCCGCTCACAAACACTTGCCGACCATGCCATTTGAAAAACTTGGCAGTGCGTATTTGTACTACGACGCTGCTGCCGATGACTCGCGTTTATGTGTCACCGTTGCTCGTACCGCAGTGCAACATGGTGCCGCAATTGCTAATCAGTGTGCGGTTACCAAGATCGTGCACGATGAAGCAGGCGTTGCCCGTGGCGCGACCGTTCAGCCAACTGATGGCGAGCCGTTCACCATTCATGCAACCACAGTGGTCAATGCCGCAGGAGTGTGGGCTGACAATGTTCGCCAAGCCGATGAAGGAACAAACCCGCACAGCATTCGCCCTGCAAAAGGAATTCACATCACCGTTCCGTGGAAGAAAGTACAAAACGATATTGCCATCGTGATTCCGGTACGTCGAGATAGGCGCAGTTTGTTTGTGGTGCCATGGATTCCAAACGGGGACGGTACGTATCAATACACCTACGTTGGAACAACAGACACCGACTTTGCGGGCGGCGTAGATGAATCGCAAACAAGTGCCGAAGATATTCATTATGTATTGGAAGCGCTCAACCAATCGATCACCACGAACGTGACAATTGATGATGTGACCGCAGTGTGGTCTGGACTTCGACCACTTGTGCGTAACGAAGATGGAACGACAGCGAAGGGCAAGACTGCAGACTTGTCTCGCAAACACAA
>CANIHL010000045.1 GCA_947467375.1 Acidimicrobiaceae bacterium
CGCACTCGACAAAACGCAAACGGTGTCGACCTGAATAGAAACTTTCCCGGCAACTGGCAGAAAATTGGTAAGCCGGGTTCGTGGCAGTATGCGGGCGCAGACAGTGCAAGCGAACCCGAGGTGCAAGGTTTAGTGAAGCTCGGCGAACTCGTTCAACCGCAATTCGTTATTTGGTATCACCAGGATTATTTCCGCATTGGGCCTGGCACCGGCCACGATGGGGACGTGCGCGCAAAATATGCATCACTCGTTGGCCTGCCACTTCTTGAATTGGACTGTCTGTGCGGCTACTCCGGCGATAAACCATTGCTTGAAGCGGTGTTCGGTGGCACTGGCGCTAACTGGGCAAAATCATTCCAGGGTCCAAAGGGCGTCAGCATGACAGTTGAGTTTGGCCCAACTCTCAGTGAAGAAGATGCACAGCGCAATGCTCAGGCAGTTGTTGCAGTGACTAACGAATTTTTCTAAATTCGCCTGTCTGTTGTACACAGTTTCTTCCGCGCTTCACCGTCTTCGTAGCAATGCATTTCAGTGTCAGCAACGTTGAATCGTGCAAGAAAATCAGTTGCCTGAGGCAAGTTATTGGCATATGAGCATGGATAAACGGATGCGTACGGACACGGATTATCAGTATTTTCTGCAATAGCAGTACTGATAAACGCACCAAGGGCCAATGTTCCATCAATATTGAGATGGATTCCATCTGGCCTAAACCACGACTTCTGACCAGCGCTATATGCATTCCAATCTGCAAGTGCAAAGTGTTGAGCATCGCGTGCCACCATGTCGCGAACCACCGCGTTGAACTCGGCGTACACCGAACGCTTTCCGCGAGAACCCGAAGCTGGGAAATACAGCGATTCTTTGTAGGTGAGAACGATCATTTTCAGATTCTTGGCGCGCACGACCTCAATGAGGTCTTTGTATTCATCACCAATTTTTTTCACGCTGCTGTCGTATCCGGCCATCAACACCACCACATCAAATGTCTCTGTGGTGTTATTCAAAACGGTGACCACGTTCTTCGGGGTTCGCTTTTCACGCCCAAAGCACGACCACTCCGAAATTCTGCGACACGATTCGGCATCCAATGTGTATGTGAACCCTTGCAACGACTTTGCGCCATCTTCAAACCACCGAAGTCCAGCCATGGTTGAATCGCCAAGTAACAACACATGCACAGACTTGACTGCTGGTAACACACCTTGACCGCCATTGGCCTCGTCACCAGAAATTGCTGCTTCTCGTGCTGCATCCATTTCTGCAAGTTGCATTGCACCAGCATCAATTTTTGGAGCAACTGCAAACAACACCACCACTGCCGACAGGCTGAGCGTTAACGCAATACCGGCAGCAGACAGACTGCGAAGCGATGCTGCCGACAGCCAAGTGTTGTGACGTATTGGTTGCTCAATGAAGCGATAGGAAACCGCAGACAGCACTAGTGCTGCAACCACAATCCATGCTTTCCCCCATGCCGATGGCGAACCGAACCGCGCTTCTACTAATACAAACAATGGCCAATGCCAGAGATATAACGAATAGCTTCGCGCGCCAAGACTTTGCAGCGGTTCAAGTGAAAGCAGTGAGACCGGGCCAAACTTTGCGCTTCCTGCAACAAGTATGAACACCGTTGCAACCACTGGCAAGAGTGCCGTGTAGCCAGGGAAAATTGTCGACTCCGAGAAAATCACTGCGGAAGCGATAACCGCGATGAGCCCTACCCAACCGCCAATAGCCCTAACAACGTGTGGGATCTTGTCAACACGGGTTCCTGCGATTGCGAGCAATGCTCCTGCGCTGATCTCCCAGAATCGCGAATACGGAAGGTAGTAGCCGGCTCCCGGGTGACCTTTCGTGATTAAAACCGAAGTGATGAGCGACGCAAGCCCACCAACAATGCCTACCCCTAGCAGCCACTTTCTCCAATGCGCTTTTCCATACCTCACTGTGGCGAACACCACGAGCGGCCACAACAAATAGAACTGCTCCTCTACTGCGAGCGACCAAAAATGGCGAAGCGGTGAAGGCGCAGTTACACCAGACAAATAATCAGACGTGCGGAAGAACAGCACGATGTTGGTGCAAAAACCAATCGCGCCAAGACCAATAGCGCTGAGGTCTCGTACCTTGCCTGGTTCAAGCATGAACAGCCCTGCGATGACTGTTGCCAACGCAACCAGAATTGACATCGGCAAAATTCTTCGCGCACGCCTGGCCCAGAAATTGCGCAGGTCAATGGAGTTGCGCTCGCCCGCTTCATCAATGAGTAGCTGGGTAATCAGAAACCCCGAGATCACAAAGAACACGTCTACGCCGATGTAACCACCAGACAGCCATGGGACTCCAGCGTGATTGAGCACTACTAGCCCTACTGCAAGAGCGCGCATTCCCTCGATGTCGGTGCGGCGTGTTTTCACTGGAATGACGCTACCAATCGGGGCTACATTGTGCGAATGGACAACACACAAACTGCAGTGTTCGGCATGGGTTGCTTCTGGGGCGCCGAGCGCTTGTTCTGGTCACTCGACGGAGTGTTAGAGACTGCCGTTGGTTATGCAGGTGGGGTAACAACGAACCCTTCGTACAAAGACGTGTGTAGCGGCACCACGCACCATGCAGAAGTAGTGCTCGTGAAGTACAACCCGTCTGTTATCCCCTTCACCGATCTCTTAAATGTGTTTTGGGAAAACCATGACCCAACGCAGGGCATGCGTCAAGGCAACGACTTTGGAACTCAGTACCGCAGCACCATTTACACAACGAACAATGAACAAGCGACAGATGCGCAGACAACGTGTCGCAATTTCCAAGCTGGCTTAACTACTGCTGGATACGGAATAATTACCACCGAAATCGCGCCACTTGACACGTTCTATGTTGCCGAGGAATACCACCAGAAATATTTGGCAAAAAACCCTGACGGTTACTGCGGCATTCGCGGCACCGGCGTTACCTGTGCATCAGGTGTTTGACGCGTCGTAAATTCCTTGGATTGCTGAATTCAGCAACGAATCAAATTCTGCATCGCTTTGCTTTGCCGACAGGCCTTCGGTGAGTGCACGCGAGAAACTGGCAATGACTCCCTTGTTTTTTGCAAGCGCAACATTTGCATCGGCACGGCTGTAACCACCAGAAAGCGCAACCACTCGAACAACGCGAGGATGTGCAACGAGTTCGTCGAAGAAACCAGCAGTGTTTGGAAGCGTCAGCTTCAACATCACGTTCTGATCTGCTGACAAAGCATTAAGTTCAGCCAAGATTGCAGTCTTCATCAATGCTTCGGCTTCTGCCTTCTGAGGGCTCTTGATATCTACTTCTGGTTCGATGATTGGCACGAGACCGGCTGCAATGATTTGCTTGCCAACTTCAAACTGTTGGCTGACAACTGCTTTGATTCCCTTTTCGTTTGCCAGCTTGATGACCGAACGCATCTTGGTGCCAAATACTCCGTGCTGTTTTGCTCGCTCAAGCAGCGCATTGAGTTCCGGCATTGGCTTCATCACCTGCACGCCGTCGGCTTCATCGGCCAGACCCTTATCAATTTTCAAAAACGGAACTACGCCTTTGTCTTCCCACAGAAATTCAGCCGAACCTTTGCCGTCAATCTTGCGATCCATGGTCATCTCAAACAAAATGGCGCCCAACACACGTTCGCCAGAAAACACAGAACTCTTGATGATTCGAGTACGCATTGCATGAATGAGGTCGTACATCTGCTCATCACCCGAATACTCGTTCTCTTCAATGCCATACAGCATCAATGCTTTTGGGGTGCTGCCACCGCTTTGATCGAGTGCCGCAATAAAACCTTTGCCGCTTTTTACCTTTGCGAACTGTTCGTTATTCATTCAAGTGCTCCCTATATATGTATGTCACGAGTGTAATTCGCCAGGCGTTACCCCTAAAGGCGGCAGTTTTTCTCCACGTGCGATTGGGAAATAACGATGGTGCCACTGCCCTGTCAATTCATAGATCGCACTGCCACGCTGGCCGTCTGAAGTGGTGACCTGCATTTCTGAAAGTCCGCCGCCCAGCACATTCGGTGCTTTCGTGGCGATGCCGCTGTAACGCTGAGCCCACCTGCCTGTTCCCTCTACAACAATTTTGCGTCCGCCTTCGAGCGTGAAACTTAAGACGCCTGCAAGACCAGCAACTTCCTCACCAAACTGCCCGTACGAAACGTCGTTGCCTTTTGCGTCTTGCCACTGCAAGTCGTGTTCGAACGCAATGACCGGAATTGGGTCGCCGCCACCAACCGGAGCAAAGCAACCATCGGTATACACGCGCGCACCATTTGGGTACTCCCAGTGCCACACCTGCAGGAAGCCTTCTTCAAGTTGAATTGGCGTCCACATCCACATTGGGCAACGGTTATGCACGCGCACTCCCCACGAATGGTCACGCTGTCCCCACCAATTCTCTACTTCGTAGGTTTTGCCGTTGTGCGTATAGGTGCCGTTATAGGTTCCGCTTTGAAACATGTGCGTCTGATCCCACACCACTTCATTGCCAGCCTTCATGGTTCCGCGACGCAATTGATACGGAGCGGTTCGCGCGGTAAAAGTGATGTCGAGTTCGACCGGGGTTGCATCAGATTTACGTGCAAGCAGGTGAATCTTCTTTTTTGGTTCAACAATGTCAATTGACACTGGGCCGACATTCCAGTTGTTTGGGTCTGCTGCAGTGGTTCGTGCATGACGCGCCATAACTGGCGAGCTGCCAACGCGACCTAATTGCAACGAGTCCATTTCATTGTGTGCCGGAAAATGCGCAAGCGTCAAAATAAGCACGTCACCTGGTTCGTTGCGCTTTTGCATGATGAAGAACAAACTCTCGCGCCAGCTGTCGTTGTGATGCACAACATTGCGAAATGGTTCTGGAAGTTGGTGACCAAACCGTTCGTCTTCTGCGTCAAAAAGTGCCATACGTTTCCTATCTAAAGAGTGACAATGTTTCTAAATCGATCATTTGTTGCCCGTGACGGTTTGCCATTGCGGCAAACATCGCATCGCCTCGTTCTGTTTGCTTAACCAACATGCTCGCAACGATGGCCATGATGTACCCAGATGTCGCAAACAAGCGGTACTGATCCCACACTTCTGGGAACGCAATCGAAATTCCTGCTTGCAACAAACCGTCGTGGTAACGATGCACTAGTTCATCTTCAACTTCGCGACGTTGTTCGGGGCTAAAACTTGCTCCGATGAAATACGCAAGATCGGTTGCGCCAGCTGAGATGCTGGTGGTTTGCCAGTCCACCACTTTTACGATCGTCCCAGTTGCTGTTTCAGTAAACAACAAATTGTCCAATCGGAAATCGCGGTGCACGATGGTTTCGTTATTCGGAAACGCACGATCGTAGCCATCGATGTTTTCAACAAGCCGACTTCCCAGTTCCAACACCTCGGCACTCACGAGCGACGAAAACCGAGCGGCAAATCCGGCGAATACCGATCGCAATAAATCACGAGTGCCTTGCGAACTTTCCATAGTGTGCCGAGGCATCCAACTCAATGCGTCCAATTGCGTTGAGTTCCACAGTGGCGCATGCAATTGAACCAGTTCGTCGATGGCAGCGCGAGCCTGCTCAACAGATGCACCAGTTATTTGGTCACCTTGCTTGCCATCGACAATGTCCTCAAGCACCAAAACAAAGTCGTCATTGGGTGCGTCGAACCACACATGCAGACAATTCGGAGCACTCACCCCTACCAAGGACCGCACATGAGTGTAGAAACCAGTTTCCAGTTCGTAACAGCGAGTAATTCGTGAAGCAGCGCGGCTGCTTTCGCTTTGCGACGGCACCTTCACCACAACCGACTGTGGCAATTGACCATGCGCACCATCAATGAAGGACACCCGATAGCTCTCGGCCATTTGCCCTGTGCCAATTGGTGTGACGGAGTCAATTTGTAGATCTGCGACGCCAAGGTGTTGCGCAAGATATTCAGCGCTCACGCCTACATGCGACGACACATCCCCCACGCCAAAACCCTAGACCTTCTAGGCCACCGCATCCCAAGGAGAAGTACCCTTGGCTTGTGCGCCAAACCCTGCATCCCGTTGCCTACTCCACAGAACTGGGAACTTCACCTCTGTCGGTACGGCTGCTTGGCGAACCATTGGTTATTTGGCGCGACAGCACGGGAACCGCCCATGCAACTAGCGATGTTTGTGTGCACCGAGGCACTGCGCTGAGCGGCGGTTGCGTAAAGGGCGACACCATCATGTGCCCGTATCACGGTTGGCAATTTGACGAGACCGGAAAATGCACGCACATTCCTCAATTAGAAGACCCGACAAAGGTTCCCTCTAAAGCACAGATTGCCGCACACCATTGCGTAGAGCAATACAACATGATTTGGGTGTCGCTAGATGAGCCACGCCGTCCACTTCCATCAATTGAGGAGTTTGGCGCAAGTGATTGGGTATGGGTCAATTGTGGGCCTTACGACTGGAATGCACATTCCTCACGTCAGCTAGAAAACTTCACCGACTTCGGACACTTCCCGTGGGTGCACCCAGGCTTACTTGGCGACATCAATCGTCCTGTTGTACCCGACTACGAAGTTCGCACCGAAGGCCACGTGGTGAAGTACGACATCATGCGCCCCGAGGCACCAAACACCGATGACTTCCCTGTGTTTGCCAACGCATTCACTGAAGCGCCTATGCGTACCTCGCACTACGAGATCCACACGCCTTTTACTTTGCTGTTGCATCTTGGCTGGGGCGGCAAAGAAGGAATGGTGTACTACTTCGTGTCGCAGCCCATTGACGACGAACATTCACGCGGCTTCCTCATCATTGGTCGCAACTACAACTACGACCAACCTGCTTCAGTGCTGCAAGATTTTGAAGACGTTATTTTCAATCAAGATAAGACGATTGTCGAATCGCAACTACCGAAAAAAGTTCCGTACGACATCACCAAAGAATTACATATGAAATTTGATGCGGTTGCTTTGGCCTATCGCAAAACAATGACCGCGAACGGGTTTAACGACTAATAGTTACGGTTCGACAATTGCAAAGCCAGTAGCAAACGTGTCAAGGTTGCCGAATATGTTGAGCAATGCAGCGGCATCGCCATCAATCGTGACCGTTCCCGCGGTGAGCTCATCCATAAACGTGGTGACTTGAGCGATGATTTCAAGCAACAGCTCTCGCGTGATGGTGATCGTTGCTGCGGCACCAGCATCGTGTCGCCCCTGAACGTAATACATCGTTCTATTGGACAGGCCGAGCACCCACTGGTGATCGGGAGTTCCCGCCATGTCGGTAAATGTCCAATTCACGCAATGAGAAAAGCCACCAATTTTTTCTGACATCACTCGCACCGACAACACATCAAACACTTGTTCAATAGTCATCGCGCGAATCAGGCTGCGTGCCCGCACGTGAGATGCCGTGCGAGGTGGCGGGCCTTTGCGTAGTTCCTGAGCGCCCATGAGATAGGCATTTCTAAAGGTTGATGACTCGGCCTGATAACCCAATTGCTCCAACACATCTGCTTGCAAGTTTCGCGCATCGGTATTCGTCGGGTCTGCAAACACCGCATGGTTCACCACTTCAGCAACCCAGCGATAATCGCCCGCATCGAATGACTTGCGAGCAGAAGCCAACAGCAAATCCATGCCGCCGGCAAGCGCAACATAACGCTTGCCCACTTCCGTAGGCGGCAGCTTGTTCAGGTTCGCAGGGTTTCCGTCATACCAACTGAGATATCGCTGGTAAACGGCTTTTACGTTGTGCACTAAGTCGCCGTAGAAGCCACGAGTGTGCTCATGGGCCAGAAACTCGTCCGGCAATTTCAACATGTCTGCAATTTCCACCGCGGTCATTCCATGATTCGCATGACGCATGGTCTGATCATGCATCCACTTATACAAGTCGCGTTGCAAAATGAGGAACTCACGAACATCGCTGGTGCCCCACACCGGCCAGTTGTGCGAAGTAAAGAGAACACCTGTTTTGTCTGCAAACAGTTCGATGCTTTCGTTGATGTACTTCGACCATTTCAGTGCATTGCGTACGAGTGCTCCGCGAATTGGCACCAGGTTGTGCATGGTTTGCGAACAATTTTCGGCCATGCATAACCAGCCATGGTCTGGGAAAAAGAAATTCATTTCGGCAGGTGCTTCGGTTTCTGGCGTGAGCTGGAAGATCACGCGCACACCGTCGAGCACAAGTTCCTCACCAGTGAAAGTGATGTCAGTTGTAGGTGCAAGCAAACCCGGAGGGCCTATTGGCACACCTGTGCCCAATCCGCAGTCAACATGGCCGGTTGGACCAGGCGGAAGCATTGGACCGAATTGGTATGTGGCACGCCTGCCCATTGCAGGACCAGCAATCACATTTTCCCCAACTGTCTCGTGCAAGAAACCAATTGGTGCAACTATTTGGCACCGACCTGCGTCTACATCGGCCTTTGTTGTTACACCAAGTACACCACCGAAGTGGTCGGCATGTGAGTGCGTGAAAATGACCACAGTGGTTGGCAACTTTTCAACATGCTCATCCATTAATTCGAGTGCCGCACGAGCAGTGTGTTCGCTGGTGAGAGGATCAATGACTACCCACCCATTCGTTCCGCGAATGAAGGTGATGTTCGAAATGTCATAACCGCGCACTTGCCACACATCATCGGCAACCTTGAATAATCCGTGATGTGCATTTAGGGTCGCATGTCGCCATAGCTGAGGGTTAACCGTCTCTGGGCATTCACGACCGTCACGAAGAAATTCATAATTGTCGCTATCAACTACGAAGCGATCCTTCTCATCGGTAATCAAACCGTTTTCACGCTTGGCGATAAAGCCCTTACGTACTCGTTCTACATCGACAGGATCAAAATCGCGATTCGCTGCGCTGCGATTGTGCAACTGCGTATGGGCTGTCGCCTGCTTTGGCTGTTCGATCGTCACTTTTCAACCTTAGTTATCGCTCACTAACATGAGGGGAGTGAAAAAAGTTTTCGTCGCCCTTAGCGCCATATTGGTATGGACCGCCATACCAGCGGTATCGGCAAACGCCGTGTCCATAGGGCAAACGTGCGCAAAGACCACTCTTGGCACACGGGTCTCCATCCGCGTGAGTAAAAAACCGGTCATTGTGGTGTGTCGCAATATCGCCGGGCGCAAGAAATGGATCCGTGCGGCTGTTCAAACTTTGGCCACGACGACCACATCAACGTCAACAACAGTTCCTGAACCGGTAATCAATTACACCGATGTTGTTGACGCAGTCGACTCAACACTGCACACCATCACCGTCGAAGGTCTGAGGCCGAGAAAGTATTACCTAAACGTTCCGAGCACTTACATACCAGGGACCGCTTCACCGTTGATTATCGGTTTCCATGGAATCGGTGGTTCATCAGCGATCTTTCGTGCATGGTCAAAGC
Organism: Acidimicrobiaceae bacterium; assembly: GCA_947467375.1. Lineage (GTDB taxonomy): Bacteria > Actinomycetota > Acidimicrobiia > Acidimicrobiales > Ilumatobacteraceae > UBA3006. The sequence continues at coordinate 9,410 of CANIHL010000045.1, forward strand.
TCGATATTTACGCAGAAGAGCGTGGGATGATTGCCGTCTACCCAGAGGGATACGGTCCAGAGTTTGGAGTAGAGGCATCCTGGAATGCTGGCTTGTGCTGTGGACTTGCCAATCTCAATGAACTCGACGATGTTTCCCTTACATCTGCGATTATCGACTCCATTGAAGCCAAGTACATGATTGATAAATCTCGGGTTTGGGCAGTCGGATTTTCAAATGGCGGAATGCTCAGCTACAGACTCGCCTGCGAATTATCAGACAAAATTACCGCAATCGGGGTCGGAGCCGGCTCCATCATGAGCAAGACATGCAACACCACGAAACCGGTTTCCATTCTCCATTTACATGGAGCGTCAGACACTGACATCTTGTTTAACGGCGCTGGTTTTTACAGCACTCGCGATGTTGTATCGAATATAACCACAGTCAACGCTCAATTCGGATGTACCGACGTCAGTAGCACACTTTCCAAAATTATCGGACAAACCGATTGGAAATGGACCTGTCCAAACGGAACCGACGTACAGGTGATTAAGTATGACGGCCAAGGTCATGAGTGGACTTTTGCTTGGACAAAAGAAGTCATCAAGTTCCTGTTTGCTCACCCGCGTACGCCGTAGTTCCACTTAGGGTATCTTTTAGGGATGACCCGCGTATCGAGAATCGCCGCACTCGCAAGCATCCTTATCGTCACACTCTCCAGCCCAGCACTAGCCGCGTCTGCAGGACAGTCGTGCAAAAGTGTTGGAACCACCAGCACATCCTTGGTGAAGGGCAAGAAAACATCTTTGGTGTGCACAAAAGTGGGCAAATCACTCAAGTGGAAAGCAGCTGCAGCGGCATTGCCAGCAGCTCCCGTTCCAGTGGCACCGAAAATCACTGATGAAGTAAGTGCATCCGATTCCTCGCTGCACTCAATCTCTGTGAGTGGTAGTGCAAAGAGAAGTTACATTCTTCACGTTCCTTCGACTTATTCAAGTGCCACCGCAGTCCCATTGATGATTGCATTGCATGGGCACTCTTGGACCGCCGCTCGCTTTCGCGACACATCACTGCTCGATCAAGTTGCAGATTCTAAAAACTTCATCATTGCCTATCCAGACGGAGAAGGAAGTATGTGGAACGCCGGGAACTGCTGCAGCACCCTAGGAACCGATGACGTCACATTGATTTCCGGAATGATTGACAGTATTTCTTCAAAATACAACATCGATAAATCCCGTGTCTGGGTTCTTGGACATTCAAATGGCGCCATGATGGCGTACCGGGCTGCGTGTGAAATTTCAGAAAAAGTCACTGCAATTGCAGTTGGCGCAGGAACTTTTGCAGCCTTTTCATGTAAACCAACGAAAGCCGTAAGTGTTATCGAAGTGCATGGGACTGCAGATCAAACGCTTTCAATTGATGGAACTATGTGGGGTCCATCGCCGTTAGTTTCTGCCGCAAAGTATGCAGGGTACGCAGGCTGTTCAGCAGCGAGTTCGTCAACTTGGACCTGCCCAAATGGGAGCCAGATCCAAGTCAACATCGAAAATGGAGTCGGCCACTACTCCCAATCGTGGTGGGCTGAGATGACGAACTTCTTGTTCGCACACCCTCGCTCGTAATTATTTAACAATCAGTGCGGTCACCATGTACCGCATGCCTTCTGGGGTCTCTGCGTGAGTGAGAATGTGGCAGTGCCAAGCCCACACACCAGCGTCTTTTGCGGTGTACACCACCGTCCAGCGCTCACCTGGCGCCACGTTGATGGTGTCTGCCCAGAATGGCGATTCAAGCACTTTGCCATCTTTTGCCACCACTAATCCTGATGGTTGGTGCAGGTGCATTGGGTGGGTCATGCTTCCCTCATTGAAGTAGTGCACCACCATCGTTTCGCCAATTGCCAGGGAGTACGGCGTTGTTGCAGGGAATGACTTGCCGTTTAACGAAAGCCCAATAGTTCCGCTGTCATTCAACACCATGACTACTTCTTGCTCGGCAACATTATTGGCATCTTTCGTGCGACCACCAGCGGCAGCCATCGCCATCGATTTCCAATCACCAATCAACAGCGCGCCGGCCATGCCGTTAGGAACTTGTACCTGCGCATTGTGGTGCGAGTGATACATGCCTACAGCAGGCTCCACTGCAGTCCATTCGTAGGTGAACGATGCACCTGGCTCAATTGGTTTCTGCGTGTACGGGTCTACGCCGTCCATAGCGTTAGGAACTCGAACTCCGTGCATGTGCATTGACGTTGATTCTGGAAGTTCATTCTTCACAACAATGCGAATCTTGTCGCCGACATTGGCTCGAATGATCGGTCCAGGAATAACCCCGTTATACGACCATCCATCTACAAACTTGCCTGGTTCAACTTCCCACGGAATGATCTTGGCAGTAAGGCTAAACACTTTGTAGCCATCATCTGACAAGGTGTATGGAAGCTCGATGTTGCCAATACCCGAGGTTTTTGCCGGAAATTTCATGGCAACGTTTTCCATCATCTTGTCCATTTGCTGCCACGACACAGTTGATGTCATCGGGTTACCGGTTGAGGCCATGCCCATTGCACTACTCGATTCAACCACGCTGAGTTTTCCGGTCATACCTGCAGCACTGTGGCCAACAACCTCACACAAATACTCAACATCACCAACCACAAGTCCAGAAACTGCGAGTTCTTCGCTCGTACCTGGCTTCAACATTGCGGTCTTTGCTTTCAGTGATGGAATTGAAAAGTTGTGATCAACGGTTCCGTTATTGGTGACCTTAAATGTCACGTCTCCAGCTGGCACAACGCTCGGGTTAAAGGTGATGGTGAATTCACTGAGCGATACTTCAATTACCGAAGACCCCGACGCGCCAGTTGCACTTGAGCTTGACGAGCCGCCATTCATTGCGACGACCGCGACCACGCCCAAGACGAGTGCTGAGACTGCGACTGCAATCATCATCATGCCAAGCATGGAATTCGCAAATATTGAATCGTTTACTTTATTGCTGCCAGTTGATTCTGCAGACATAATTACCTCCGTTGGTACACCAAAACGGTATGCACTATGCCTTGCATGCCAACAGTTATACGAGTTTGATCGTGCTCAAATTCCCCAATAAAGAACGGAACATTTTCGCACTGTGACAAAAGGCGAACAACAACCAAACACAAGATCCACGAACACTTAGCGATACCTAACGAGTTGTAGGCATACCTAACTAGTTGTTAAAAAGCGAACAGCACTCCACGAACCATAAGAATTCCGATAATCAAAAAGATGAGCCCAGCGATACGCGAGAACCATGTTTGCGGCCATGCCCGGCTGCTTGATCGACCAAACCATCCAAGAATTGTCGCTACGACGCCTGGCGTACCCATGAATACGAAACCAAAGGTGATCATTTTGCCTGGATCTGAAATATGGCTGGTGAGCGCCACTCCCCAGATTCGAGCGAGCAGCATCATGACCGTCACTTTGAATATGCCGCGCGGCATCCAACGATGCAACGACTCAACGTTCGGGAATTTGTCAACTACAAGCCCAACCAGCTTCGGTGCAAGGTACAACACCCCACCAACCCACAGCGCCCAGTTATTACCAATGAACACTTCGGCAACAAACAGATACACCGCGGTGCGAATGAGTGAAGAAACTATTTGCTGAACATTTGATGCATCGCGAATGGCAAGATC
>CANIHL010000046.1 GCA_947467375.1 Acidimicrobiaceae bacterium
CGCGGCAATGCATTAGGTCGTGATGCAGCATGGTGGACCATTGCAGCACTCACAGAGAAAACTTTTCACTGGCCACTGGGTAACGATGAACTAGAAACTGCAGTGAACTCACTGCAGTGGTTTTGGTGGGACACCAACGAGCCAACAACGGGTTGGCAACTTCAGTTATGCATCCACCACGCCGAACGCAATCGTTCGTGGGCAATTAGTGTTCATGATTGGAAATGATTCAGACCCCACAACGAAAGAAATTTCTTCGCATAGTGAGCAGCCTGTGCCTAGGCGGCGCATTGTTTCTTGCCAGCATGCTGGTGTATCGATTGTGGATCAGTAATTATTTCTCAGATAAGGCCGCTGAAGCAGCACGAGAAGAGCTGATTGCATCATGGGGCTTGAACACCGCCACCACTATCCCCTACTCAACACCTGCAGTCACCATTGCGCCTGCAGAGGTTAAACCGATCAATGCTCCAACCAATCAGGAAGCTTTCGCTCTTCTCTACATCCCACGCATTGGCAATGACGTTTGGGCGACTCCGATTTTTGAAGGTGTACAAAGCAAGCAACTCGATTCTGGTGTTGGGCATTACCCGCAATCGCAAATTCCAGGAGCAGACGGAAACTTTTCATTATTCGGCCATCGCACGTCGTATGGACAACCCTTTGCGCACATTGAACAGCTGCACATTGGTGACGAAGTTATTGTTGAAACGAAAGAATTCTGGTTCGTCTACACCTTGAAGTACGACAAAATTGTGCACTCTTCCGCGATGTGGATTACTGGAAATAGCAGAGTGCCAGAAGTCGGTATTGCGGCGAGCGAGCCATACAAAGTGATCACGCTCGTCACTTGCGAGCCACGATTTTCAACTGCTAAACGATGGGTGTGGTGGGGTGCTTTAAAAGCCGTTTACCCACATTCGACTCCACCGTCAGTGCTGGCTAAACCACGCAATTAAGCGTTTTTAACTCTTTTACGCAAGACGATTCCAATAACAGCCAGCAACAGGATTGCGACTATTTCAGCCAGTAAGTTCTCGCCAGTTGCAGGTAGTTCGTTACTTGTGGTGATAATTACCGGTGGTGCGTCAACGGTTGGCGTAATTGTTGAGTTGACGAATCGACCGAGTTTGTCAACGGCTTGATAACGAATCGGAGTTGCGGTTCCGTGGAATGACGGCAATGGATCAAACGTCACAGTGCCATCTGAATTAACCGTATACGTGCCTTCGCCTGGAACCGTCAATGTTGTTTCAGCACATCCCTGTGACACTGATCCAGTTGCCATCTGGCCATCAAGCGTTGCGCACAGTTTGATTGACGCCAGTGAGGCATCACTGCCCGGGAATACGTCATTAGTAAATACTGAAATAATTTGATTCGTGTCCCATGCTCCGGTTGAAACGTCTACCACTGCGTATGGATCCGCGAGTACTGCAACTGGTGCTGAAGGTGCAGGCGGAATGATCGTAGGAATCAAAATGTTCGTCGTGATACCAATCCCCGACTGACCAGTCCAATTATTTGCAATTTGATACGTCACTGGCTGCGTAACTGTTCCAACAAATCCTGCACGATGCACGAAGGTCACCTTGCCCGTCGTGGTATCAACTGTGTACGTTCCATCATCGGTTGTTAATGATGTGCGCGTGCACGTTGGTGCGTTATCGGTAGTTCCGCATAAGCGAACACTGTTTGGAACGAGCTCTACTGTGCCCGTGACTCCTGCCGGCACCACTCCACCGTTGTCGTTCGACCACGGTGAAAGCACTACTGGTGAACCTTGTTCGGCAATACCAGTATCCAATTCAGTAATTGGTGCAGGAGGCGGCACGACGGTTGGTGTCAACGTAGACGTTGCGACTTGTCCAAGGCTGTCCTTCACGATGTATCGAACTGGTGTGGCAGTGCCGTAATAGGTTGCCTCCGGAGTGAACTTCACCGTGCCATTTGATTGAACAACATAAGTGCCTTCACCCGCAACGGTGACCGTTGTTTGCGTACATGTTGGCGCAGTCTCTGTTGCACCACATAACAAAACTGTTTTTGGGTCAAGAGGGTACGCAATTGCACCAGGTGAATCGTTGCCTACGGGTGACAACGTCTGAGTTTGTTCCATCACGCCTCGTGAGGTATCTGGACGCGCAGTTGGCTTTGGAATAATTGTCGGAGTTAGCGTGCTGGTCACGGTCACACCCAACGAGTCAGTGATCTTGTAGCTAATTGCCGTCTTGGCTCCAGCAGTTGCAGTGCTGAGTGCCGTGTAGGTGACGATTCCGGTAGCAGTATCGAGCGTAAATGTTCCTTCACCAGCAATGGTGACTGAAGTAGTTCCACAAACAGTTGGGGTCGCAGGGTCCACAATGCACACTGTTGAGTTAGTCAGGTCTGGACCACCAGTTGCTTTTGCGGCAAGCGCATTGGTGCCAAAGATTGGTGCAAAGTCTTTCGTTCCACCGGCAATCAGAGAAACCGTCCCTGGGGTTGCAACAGGTGCGGGTGGCGCCAGAACCGTTGGCGTAATCGTGGTGTTCACCGTCTGGCCAATGGTGTCTGTCACTTGATACTTCACCGCAGTGGCCGTTCCAGTAAATGAAGGCAGCGGATCGAACGTCACCGTGCCATCTGCGTTCACCGTATATGTTCCCTGGTTCGCAATCGTCAACGTTGTCTGAGTGCAATTGTTCGGCGTTTGCGCGTTTGGAGTAACACCGCACAGCTTCACCGTGGACGCAACAAGTGGAGCCGTTGGTTCACCTGGTGTGTCATTGCTTAATGGTGTAATCGTTTGGTTCGTGTCCCAATTTCCAGTTTTTGTATCAGGAGTTGGAGTTGGAGCGCGTGGCGCGCGAACAGTTGGAGTAATAGTGGAGTTGGCCACTTGACCGAGTGTGTCTGCAACTTGATATTTCACCGCAGTTGCTGTGCCGTTGAACGTTGGCAACGGATCGAATGTGACCGTTCCATTCGCATTCACGGTGTACGTACCTTCGTTAGCAATCGTCAACGAAGTCTGCGTGCAATTATTTGGAGATTGCACGGGTGATACGCCACACAACTTCACTGTGGATGCAACCAATGGTGCAGTCACATCTCCAGCAGTGTCGTTCGTAAGTGGTGAAATAGTTTGATTGGTATCCCAGTCACCTGTATTGATGTCAGGGTTAGCAACTGGAGGTTGTGGAATAACTGGGGTCAACGTGCTTGTTGCTGTTTGACCAGTCACATCGGTCACTTGATACGTGAGTGCAGTCTTTGTTCCTGCTGTCGCATTAGTTGCAGCTACGAAGGTGACAACACCAGTAGTTGGATTCAAGGTGTATGTACCTTCGTTTGCAATGGTCACCACGTTGTCGGCATCACACGCCGCAGGGTTTGATCCTGGAGTAATGAGGCACGTTGCCTTGGCGCCACTGGTCTGCAGTTGCGTGCCAGTTGCTAGTCCAGATGTTCCAGTAATCGTGGTAAATGTTGCCGTTCCTCCAGGAATTACCGGCTTGGTCTCTGCTGTAGCAACCGGTGCTGGTGGCGGCGTCACCGTTGGCGTAATCGTTGCATCATCCGAACGGCCAAGCGAGTCTGTCGCTTGATAAGTAATAGGAGTAGCCGTGCCCTTGAACGTCGGCAACGGATCAAACGTGATCGTGCCGTTCGCATTCACGGTGTACGTGCCTTCGTTAGCCACGGTCAACGTCGTTGCGTTGCAACCAGGGACGGTCTGCCCTGTTGCACACAGTTTTACTGTTGTAGCGATTAATGGGAAAGACGATCCAACAGTGTCGTTAGACGTAGGTGTATATGTTTGATTCGTATCCCAATTCCCCGTTAGCGCGTCGTTTACAGCAACTGGTAGTGGCGGCGGACCAACAGTTGGTCGAATCGTTGCGCTATCGGTCTGACCAAGCGAGTCCGAGATTTGATACGTAATCGCTGATGCAGTACCCGTAAATGTTGGCAACGGGTCGAAAGTGACAACGCCAGTGACAGGATCAACTGTGTACGTTCCTTCTCCAGCAACTGTCAAAGTTGTTGCAGTGCAGTTAGGGGCAACTTGTCCTGACGAGCACAGTTTTACCGTCGTTGGATCTATCGTGCCACTGCCAGCAACATCGTTTGTCAATGGATTAATTGTCTGGTTGGTGTCGTAATTACCTGAAGACACATCATTCACCGCGTCTGGTGGTGTGCGAACAGTAACCGTGATCGTCGCGCTTGCCACTTGACCAAGTGAGTCAGCGACTTGATAGGTAATTGGTGTTGCTGTTCCAGTAAATATTGACAGCGGATCAAACGTAACTGAGCCGTCACTATTGACTGTGTACGTTCCCTGGTTTGCAACGACCAGAGTCGTCACATTGCAATTATTTGGTGTCTGACCAGTACCACACAGCTTTACCGTTGATGGAACAAGCGGCGCACTGGCATCGCCAGGTGTGTCATTCGACAGAATATTCAGCGTTTGATTTGTGTCGTAGTTTCCAATAGATGTATCGGCAACTGCGGCTGGTGCAGGAGGAACCACTGGCGTCAAAGTACTGGTTGCTGTCTGGCCCGTGATATCCGTTACTCGATACGTAATTATGGTTTGTGCTCCTGCGACAGCATTACTGTCCGCAACAAAGGTGACCACACCAGTCACCGGGTTCAGTGTGTATACACCCACGCCCGAAATTGAAATTACATTGTCAGAATCACAGGTAGTCGTTGATGGAACGTAGAGACAGGTTGCATTCGCTCCACTCGTCTGCAACGAAGTGCCAGTTGCCAAGCCTGAAGTTCCCGTAATTGTCGTAAACGTTGCGGTACCACCACGCAGAACAGACTCTGTATCTGCGGTAGCAACGGGAGCAGTCGGTGCAGCCACAGTTGGGGTAATAGTCGCAGAAACATATTGTCCAAGCGTGTCCGCTGCTTGATACGTGATTGCAGCAGCAGTACCTCTGAATGTTGGCAACGGATCAAACGTGACTGTGCCATTTGCATTGACCGTGTAGGTACCTTCGCCAGCAACAGTGAGTGAAGTCTGAGTGCAATTATTTGGAGTCTCAGTTGAACCACACAACTTCAAGGTTGATGCAACAACTGGAGCACTATCTGCAAATCGATCATTAGCAAATGGAGAAATGACCTGATTCGTATCGTAGGCACCGCTTGATGTGTCATTTGATGCATTTGGCTTTGGATACACCGTTGGCGTATAGGTCGCAGAAGTTTTTTGGTTGGTCGAATCAGTGACTTGATAGGTAACCGCTGGTGCCCTTCCGCTCCAGTTGGTGTCCGGGGTGAACGAAATAACTCCTGTTGTTGTGTTTACCGAGTACGAGCCATTTGTTACCGAAAACGAGGTGGCAGTACAAGCTGGCGCAGTCTCCCCTGTTCCACACAGTCGGACCGAAGTTGGATCAAGCGTGATCAATGGATCTGCCGTGGTGTCATTCGACAGCGGATTCTTTGTTTGCACAACATTCAAAAAATCTGTAGAAGTGTCATTCACTGCAACAGGAGCCGCAGGTGCGGTAACGCTTGGCGTAATTGTCGCGTTGACATACTGGCCAAGCTCATCAACTGCTTGATAGGTAATTGCTGTGGCAGCACCCGTAAATGTTGGCAACGGATCAAATGTGACTGTTCCGTTTGCATTCACCGTGTAGGTGCCTTCGTTCGGTACCGTCAGCGACGTAAGCGTGCAACTATTTGGCGTTTCACTTGTATCGCATAACTTCATCGACCCAAAGGGCTTCCCCGGTACGGATGCGTCATTTGAAAACGGTGAAATGGTCTGGTTTACATTCCATGCTCCGCTAGAGGTGTCGTTTATCGCCCCAATCACGGTTGGCGTATAGGTCGCGGAAACTTTTTGATTTGTAGAGGAGGTGACTTGATACGTCACGGGAGTGGCCGTACCAGTCCAGTTGCTCGTTGGGGTAAACGACACAATGCCCGTTGTGGTATCAACCGAGTACGTTCCACCAGTAACCGTTACCGAAGTTGCTGTGCAGCTTGGACTTACCTGCCCACTTCCGCACAAACGAACCGACGTCGCGTCAAGCGTGATCAACGGGTCTGTCGTCGTGTCATTGGCCAACGCGTTCTTTGTTTGGGTCACATTCACTTGATTCGAAGATGTGTCAACAACAGCAGTCGGCGCAGGAGGAGGCGTCACTGATGGTGTAATAGTCGCATTTACGTATTGTCCTAAACCGTCCTTAGCTTGATAGCGAACCGGTTGAGTCACCGTTCCAGTAAAAGTTGGCAACGGATCAAACGTGACCGTTCCATTTGCATTCACCGTGTAGGTGCCATCAGCAGTGGTCAATACTGGCTGACTACATGAGTTAGGGCTTTCTGCTGGCGAAGTTCCACACAGCGCAAGACTTCCCAATGGATAGCCACTGGCATTCGTGTCATTAGAAAATGGCGAAATCGTTTGATTAATGTTCCACGCGCCAGAGGAGGTGTCGTTTGATGCTGTTGGCATAGCTACAACAGTTGGCGTATACGTAGACGATGCAACTTGATTCAGGGAATCTGAGACTTGGTATGTAACTGGAGTTGCAGTACCCGTGAAGTTATTCGTTGGAACAAAGGTGATTAATCCCGTTGTTTGGTTAACACTGTAAACACCGCCAGCAACCGTTACCGATGTTGCGTTGCACGAAGGTGCACTTTGCCCACTTCCACACAGGCGTACTGAAGACGCACTTAACGGTGCTGAGTTGCTTCCCGCCGTGTCATTCGTTAGAGGATTCTTTGTTTGGGTGATGTTGAGCAAATCAATCGAGGTATCAGCAGCGGCAGTTGGTCGTGGCACAACCGTCGGAGTAATGGTTGCCGAAGTTGTACGCGGTGTTGCCTGAGTATCCGTTATTTGATACGTAACTGGCGTCGCAGTACCGGTGAAGTTGGGTAATGGATTGAAGGTGACAGTCCCATCTGCATTGACGGTGTACGTTCCCTGATTTGCCACTTCCAATGTCGTAACTGAACAGTTATTTGGCGTTTGGCCACTTCCACACAGTTTGAGAGTCGAGTTGTTTCCCGGATATCCAGGTTCAAATTGATCGTTGGTTACAGGTGAGATCGTTTGATTGATATCTTGACCGTTGGTTGAGGCATCGTTTACACCTGAAGGCAGGCTGTTCGAAGGCAACAACATGGAGTAGTCCTCTACTTCACCTGTTCCAAGTTTGCCTACCGCATCAGTGATCGTGTCATAACTTAAACGCACGCGCGCATAAGTAATACCTGAACCAACATCTGCGGGAACCGTCCACGTCAAAGTTGCGCTAGTTGCATTCGCAATTGGGTCTGTTGCACACGTGCGCTCGCTATACGCGAAAAATTCATCTCGGTTGAAATCGATCCAACCGCACAAGTTTGCCGTGCGTTCTACACCTGCAAGCGCAACGGTGGTGCTGTACGTTGATGGAACAGTTGGAGTTGAGGGTACAAAAGTGATTGTTGGCGAATTCACCCATGCAGCAACACCGTCATCTTTCTTGGCGTTATTTGCTAATGACGTCCAACGAGGCACTGCGTCAGCGTTTGTGCTTGCATACAAAGCCGAGGCTTGGTCAGCTTCAACCGTTGCTCCTAATCTCAGGGAACCAACACCATGGCTGGCAACGCCTGAAGACTCATAGGTTGTTGGCACAAGACCGAAGTCTTCTGCCATGCTTGCTGTGAGGTTCCACGTGTCTTCGTTACCTGTTCCACCAGATGTCTGTTGAAATAGTTCAAATTCAACGGTCGTGATTGTTCCATTTAATTGCAGTGAACCACAGACCGCAGAAGACCCTGAAGTACTGGCGTTACACCTTGTGCTGCTCGATTGGCCATTGTCTTCAACATAGGTTCCATCGGCCGAAACCAAAATGTTGGTTCCACTAAGTTTTGACATGGTGACACCGGGCGTGAGGATTCGCATTTCGCTCCACGAAACACCACTCGCAGAACCACCCCAACCAGCAAATGAAAACACAGGATTGACTACCGGCTGGCTAAACGTAAGGGATAAACGACCTCGGCCTGTACAAATTGCGTTTGCCAAACAACCATCATTTGACGTGGTGAGCTTCAGGCCAGGCTCTGTGACTAAGCCTGTGGCTACAAACATTCCCGCAGCACCACCTCGTTCGCTCAATGATTCGGTTACATCATGAATACATAAGTACGGACCCGTTACGCCAACGGTATAGGTGACGCCGTTTGGAAGAATAGTTTGCTTGGATCGATTAATACTTCCACCGCCAGGGCACTGTGAGTCAATAGTTGACATTGTTCCTGCGTCAAACGCCTCCACCCAGTTCCAAATTGATGAAGTCGGTCTATTAGTTCCCGAGAACGAAAGCGCATCATTTCCAATAATGTCCTGAATCGCCGCGTTGGTATCAGCAGATGACGAAGCAGGTGCCAAATAGGAAACCCGCACTTCAGTTCCCGAAGGCACCGAAGATGGCAAAGTAAGACTCACGGTAGTACCACTGATTGAAATCGCAGTCGGCGCCACAGGTGTTTCACCCACAAACACCGTAAACGCATTCAATGAAGGTGTTGGAGTTGACTTCAACGTTTCATTGAATTGCAGCAACACGGTGGTTCCAGAAGCGACGACCGAAGACAGCGTTGGAGGCGCAATATCTGGTCCAGCAGTCGAGTTATTGGTTACCGCTTGTGCCGAAAGCGAAACTGCGTCATTTCCTGCCGAGTCTTGTACTGCTGGGTTTGTTGCCCAACTGTTTGGCGTTGGTGCGGTGTACGAAACTGTCACCGTCTTCCCAGCTTCAACTGCAGAGCCCAGAGTTAGTTGCACAACAGAAGTACTGATCGCCACGCTGCTGACCGAATACGACACACCATTAACTGAAACAGTGAAGTCCGACGCTGAAGCGGTAGTTGCGTTCAGTGTTTCGTTGTATGAAAGCGACAACACTGTTCCTGCGGTATTTAACGATGCAGAAAGCAGCGTCGGTGCAGTTGTATCGCCGGGAACTGTTGAGCTATTCGTCACTGCCGTATTCGTAAATGCAAGTGCATCATTACCAACTGAGTCCTGTACTGCGATATTTGAAGTTGCGTTATTCGAAGCAGGCGCAGCATACGAAACCGTGACTGTTTGGTTGGAAGTGATTGTGGGGGAAATATTGAGAGTAAAACTGCTACCGGGTGATGAATATCCCATACCTCCGTATGTCACGGGGCTGCCATTTACCAAAATGGTGAACATCGAACCTGTTGCGTAGCTATTACTTCCCAGAGTTTCGCTCCAAGTCAGCGTTACTTGAGAACCATTCGAAGCGACCACAGCAGACAAAAGCCGAGGGGGTCCTTCAGTCGAGTTATTAGTGACTGCAGTTGCTGAAAAGGAAAGAGCGTCGTTCCCAACCGTGTCTTGAACTGCGTTATTTGTCGTTAAATTACTCGCTGAAGGCGCATTGTATGCGACGGTAACTGTTGATGAACCCAGTACAGCTGAAGACAACGTGAGAAGTACTGTCGATCCACTTATTGATCGTGCTGAAACAGTTGTCGGTGAACCGTCCACCAACACAGCAAAATCGGTGGTTGCAGCGGTTGTTGCATTAAGCGTTTCGTTATACGTAAGCGTCAGCATTGTTCCGTTTGCAGCTAATACAGCAGAACTTAGAACGGGTGCTGTCGTATCTACCGTTGAGCTATTTGTTACTGCAGTTGAACTCAGCGACACTGAATCATTTCCGGCAGCATCTTGAATAGCACTGTTCGAGTTGGCACTATTCGGTGTGGGTGCTGTGTAGGAAACAGTTACAACCGTGCCCTTTTCCACAGCCGATGCAAGCGTCAGCTGAACAGTTGAACCGCTAATTGCTAGTGATGAAATTGATCGGTTTACTCCAGCAACTGTTACGACAAAAGCACTTGTTGGCGCCGTCGTGGCGTACAAAGTTTCGTTGTATGAAAGGGTAAGCAACGTTCCGGCAGAGTTCACCGTGGCAGAACTGAAGACCGGCGCGGTGAGGTCAATGGTGGATCCATTAGAAACAGATTGAGAAAGCCGTGAAATCGCGTCATTTCCTGCCGTGTCCTGAATTGCGCTATTTGCTGTCGTTGAATCAACTGACGGAGCTGTATATGAAACAACCACTGTCTGACCCGACCCAACTGGAGAAGCGAGAGTCAACTGCACGGTTGAACCGCTGACGACAGCCGAGCTTACGGTTCGTGCTATTGCATTAACTGTTACCGAATATGCGCTGGTAGGAGCTGTTGTCGAATTGAGCGTCTCGTTGTACGACAGCGTCAGAATTGTTCCCGCCGAGTTAACAGATGCGTTACTGAAGGCTGGCGCAGTTAAGTCGACGGTTGAACTGTTCGTTGTTATCGCCCGCGATGTCAAAGAAACTGAGTCGTTTCCGACTGCATCCTGAATGGCTTGATTGGTATTTGCAGAATTAGTTGCAGGTGCAGAATACGCGAATGTAACTGATTGACCAGTTCCAACCGTTGTAGCAAGTGCCAACTGAATCGTAGAACCACTCACCGTTACCGAGTTCACCGTTACTGGCACCGAATTGACTGTGACGTTGAAAGCACTGGTAGGTGCAGTTGTTGAATGAATTGCCTCGCCATAGGTAAGTGTCAATATGGTTCCGGCACTATTCACCGCTGATGAAACATAAATTGGAGCAGTCGTGTCAACGGTGGAACCATTCGTCACCGCCCGCGAAGAAAGTGAAACCGCGTCATTTCCAATGACATCTTGAATGGCTTGGTTAGACGTTGCAGAATTCGACGCCGGCGCAGCATAAGAAACCGTCACCGTTAACCCTTGACCAATTACCGATGCCAATCCCAGTTCAACGCTCGACCCATTCACCGTCACAGAATTGACAACAAAATTTGATCCACCTGCGGTAACCGTAAACGCACTTGTCCCCGCCGTGGTTGTACCGAGTGGTTCGTCATAGGTCAGCGTCAACTTTGTTCCCAGGTTGTCCAAAACCGCTGTAGAAATGACTGGAGCAACTGTGTCTGCTGGAGTCACTGCATTTGAATTAGCCGAGTTCGCTGAAGTCGCATCAATGTTTCTTGCGACTGCATAAAATGTATACGAAGTTCCGTTCGTCAATCCTGTGACTGTGCAGTTTCCGGACGAGCCCGTAACGACACAGTTTTTTGAGACATCTCCGTTGACATAGACGGTGTACCCCGTAGGAGTCGCACCGCTCCCTGCTGCAACAGTGACAATTGCCGATCTGTCGCTGGCAACAGCAGATGGAGTCAGTGGTGTTCCTGGCGCAACGTTCTCCCACGAATATCTGCGAATAAATCTCTTTGTTGCACTATTCGTTCCGCCAACAACAATGATGTTTCCAGATGCTTCTAAAGAAATTGATGCGCTTTCAAAGGTTCCGTTGATTGCAGCATTGGTATTAAATGTTGTTTCTACAACTCCAGCAGATGAGTACCTCAGAAGCGCTGATGATGTACCAGCAATAATCTTCCCATCGCTTTGGAGTGCGAGAGAAATAATCGAAGTTGCAATTGCAGGAAATGAACTATCAACAGAACCATCAGCGTTATATCGCTTAAGTCCAAACGTTCCTGCTACAAGAATCTTTCCATCACTTTGGACTTTGATAGCTCTTACCGTTGCACCAGGATTGGCGGTAAACGCGCTGTCAAGCACGCTTCCAGCCGTGTAGCGCTTTAAACCAAACGCTCCACCAACAAGAATGTAATCAGTTCCTCCAACCGTTTGATTCTCAAGTGCGTACACCGCACTTCCCATACCCACAGTGTTTTCAAGAGCACCGTTTGCGGAATACCTCTTAAAATCATTTCCCGAGCCAGCAAATATTTTTTGTGAAGCACCCGTTCCATAAACGAGCAAAACGTTGTGCGAACCACTTTGCCCTGTGCCAAATGTGGTGTCCTTCACTCCTGCAGCTGAATAGCGGAAAATGAAATTACTTCCACCTGCGAGCACGAATGTTCCCGAACCTGTCACCTGAACAGCAAGTGAATACGTTGTTTGGTTTTTCGCCGTTACATCGGTAGAGACGCCGGCAGAAGTAATTGATGCAACTCCTGCATCTCCTACCCAGATTTTCCCATCAGGTGCAACAACAGTTGCATAGGCCGTGTAACCAGGCAACGCCGACGGCCAGGTTGTATCAAGCACTCCACCCTGTGTTGCTGCATTTACATTTCCGCCAAACAAGCTCAAAACAGGAAAAAGAAAAAGAGCTAAGAGCAGAACGACAGCAGCAATTTTCCGAATGTTGCGCTTTCGATTGGCGAGGGTCATAAGGACGAAGTCCTGAACGAAAACATCTCGCCTAATGGTATTAGGGATACCCTATTTTTATGAGGGGTAACATTTATTCACCGCTTTACTTGCGCGAGCGAATTACCCCGATCATGGCGTCAAGTGAAATCTTGTCCCACTCTGCGAAGTCCACCACTCCCTTGTCCATTTCGGCAACGACTCGACCGATGATTTGACCATGGGCCCAATATGCAAGCGCCATTGGATCGATGTCTGAGCGCACCCAACCCTTTTTCTGACCATATGTAATGGACTGCGCAACTCCGTTCAGGAAGTTTCGATTCACAGAATTAATCTCACTCGCTAGTAACGGGTCGTTCTGCGCTGCACCAAGCACTGCCATACGAACCGAGCGGGCCTCATGCCTCGAAGCCTGGTAGCTCCACTGAATTGAAGCGCGCAACATGCCCTCATATTGATCTTGCGTTTCGGCAACAGCGGCCAACTCTGGCGAAACGCCGTCTACTCGCAGGCATTGCCAGTACCACTCCACATAAGCAGCGCGGATGAGTCCGGACCGATTGGCAAAGTGGTGATACAGCGAAGGCGCTGCAATGCCCAACTCATCAGCAACTAGGCACACCTTGACCGCAGATTCACCACCACGTTTAAGCAAGGCAATAGTCGCTTCAAGAATTTGCGTCCTGGTGCTCTGCTCTTCCGCCATGCCTTCACTCTAATGAAATTAGTTCATCCTGATTTTGCGGATTGCTCTAAG
>CANIHL010000047.1 GCA_947467375.1 Acidimicrobiaceae bacterium
AAGAACGCCAATGTTGCAACTGGCGACATGGGAATGAGTAATGCGCGCGAAGTTGTTGCCGGAGTTTCATCCGCATTGGGATGCGAACCACATGACGTGCTCATTGCTTCGACGGGCGTAATCGGCCGTCAATACCCAATGGACAAAGTTCGTGCCGGTCTCGCCTCGCTTCCCGCACACCCACAGGGGACATCAGCAGACGACGTTGCTCGTGGAATCATGACCACCGACACCGTAAGCAAAGTCGCCGAGTGTGTTGTAGCCGGGTCAACCGCACGCGTTGTTGGCGTAGCAAAAGGCGTTGGAATGATTGAGCCGAACATGGCAACTCTCATCACCATGATGTTCACTGATGCACAAGTTGCGCCCGGTGAACTGAACAGCATTTTTCAGCGCGTCATTGCAAAAACATTTAATTGTGTATCGGTAGACACCGATACATCAACAAGCGATACCGCAATCGTGTTGGCTAGTGGTGCTGCAGGAAATGTTGACTTATCAGCGTTTGAATCTGCACTGTACGAAGTTGCCCTATCGCTCACCAAACAAGTTGCTCGCGACGGCGAAGGTGCGGAGAAACTCATTGAAGTGCACGTGGACCACGCGCGCGACTATGAGCAGGCAAAAACCATTGCCAAGGCCATCGTCAACTCGCCACTCGTGAAGACTGCCGTGCACGGCGCAGACCCAAACTGGGGCCGCGTGGCAATGGCCGTTGGCAAATGCAGTCAATACCTAGACGTGAATCAGGAACGAGTAGTTATTCGCTTCGGCGCACAAGAGGTATACCCATCTCAAGTAAATGAACATGGGCTAAGCGAACTCAGCACATACATGAAGGGCGCCGATGTTCGCATTCATGTAAGCCTGAACACCGGGTCAACTGAAGCCACCGTGTGGGGTTGCGATCTCACCGACGGCTACGTGCGAATCAACGCCGACTACACCACCTGATTAGTTTGCGAACGGCTCAAGCCAAGCAAGTAGCGCATCGCGATAGTGCAACATCGATTTGTATTTCGCAACATCATCCGGCAAACGCTTAACCAACGAATACAACGTTGAGGCCACATCTTTTCCGCGAGCCACATATTCAGTAATTGGCTGCTGATAGGTGCGAATAGTGAACATGGAACCGCCGGTTTGAGGCAACGCGCGAAGCGTTTGGCGCTCCATTCGTATCCATAGTTGCGTAACGTCTTGCACCAATGGTCCGTTCGGCGCAACTGGTTGAAACAATGCGCAATGATCTTCAATCGTCCAATTTGAACGCACCATTGGCTGGTCAGCACGCAACCTAGCCATTGTTGTGTCAACGGCCTTTCCAACATGGTCCGCATATTGTGGAACCGGATTGTGCACAGCCATCATGTTGCTATTGAGTTTTGTTTGAATGCTCCAACGACTCGGCGAACACACCACTCCCGCAACAACCACTAATTGATGCTCGTCACCCTTTGGCTGCATCACCACGATGTCATCAGCCACAAGCAATGAAGCTTCGACCAACGCATCTATCCCCTGCGCTTGCATAGGCACACCGCAGAAATCTGCAATGAGCTTCGCTGCTTCTTCGGCCGCATCGCTTCCACCTTCTGCCAAACCAACAACTTCATCGCGGCGAAGGCGCAACAACTCGCGCTTCATCGCAATAGTTGGTTCAGTTTCTGCATCGCTTGGTAGCCACTGCGACGTATCTAGAGATTTCGTTCCCACGCGATGGCGAAATTGGTTTCCAACTTCGGTCGGCAATAGCTCTTCGGGAATGGCAAATGCACGAAACGCAGAAACATCTCTCAGGGGTAATTGATCGAATGGTGTAAAGGGATGCTGATGCAGAACGTGGTTCATTGCCACGTGTCTTGCTAGATCACTTAGGCGGCATGCGAATGCCACCGTCGACGCGAATCGTCTCGGCATTCATGTAACTGTTGGTGATGGTTTCAACAACCATCGATGCAAGCTCTTCTGGATAGCCAAGGCGTTGTGGGAAGAGCACACCCTTTTGCAGGTTCTGCTTGAACTGCTCGCTGTTTTCGCCTTCACCATAAATCGGTGTGTCGATCAAACCAGGAGCAACGGTGTTCACGCGAATTCCGATTGCTGAAAGATCGCGAGCGATTGGCAATGTCATGCCCACAACTCCGCCCTTGGAAGCTGAATACGAAGCCTGGCCAATTTGACCATCGAATGCAGCAACAGAAGCCATGTTGCAAATTGCACCACGCTCTCCGTTGGCAAGTGGCTCATTCGTGCTCATTGCAGTTCCAACGATGCGAATGCAATCGAAGGTGCCCACCAAGTTGATAGCAACAACTTTTTTGAACGCATCCAAGTTGGCTGCCGACTCGTACGAGCCATCTTTGCCAACTGTGCGCTGTGCCCAGCCGATTCCGGCCGAGTTCACTAGAGCGCGAATTGGTCCCATGGACTTCGCCATCTCGGTTGCGTTGATGATGTCTTGAGTATTGGTGACATCAACTTTGCAATATGCACCGCCAACTTCCTTGGCTAATGCATTGCCCTTTTCTTCTTGAATGTCGGCGATAACTACTTTTGCACCACGCTTGGCCAGCAAGCGAACGCATGCCTCGCCAATTCCCGATGCTCCGCCAGTAACGATTGCGCTTGCTCCATTGAGATCCATAAGCCAAGACTACGCAACCACATCGGTCGCGGCGAAACCGAGCGACCCTCGTTATTTTGTCTTATATCCGGTAGACGCCGCAACGGCTAAGGCATCAACCAGCTCATTCATTTGCTCACCGTTATGCGCCTTCACCCATGTGAATGTCACGTCGCCGCGAGCGAGCACCATCTCAATAAATGGCTCCCATAAATCTCTGTTCGCAACTGGCTGGCGCTGTGAATTTTTCCAGCCACGCTTCTTCCAACCGACATGCCACGAATCACGGAAGCAGTGAACGACATAGGTTGAATCTGAACGAATTTCAATTGGGCCTTCGTGGTCTACATGAGCCCTTAACGCCTCCATGGCGGCCATGATTTCCATTCGTTGATTTGTGGTGTGCGCTTCTCCGCCTGTGTCACTTGGCTCGCCGGTGGGAGCAGTTGCCCACGCCCAGCCACCAGGTCCTGGGTTTCCCGAGCATGCACCATCTGTATAGATCACAATCACGAGTTAGATACTTGCTGATGCGAGCACCCCGAACAGGTACCCACCGGTAAGTCTGCGAGAATGACCACATGATCTTTGATGGTTCCGTTCATCAATTGCCTGATGCTGATCCAACAGAAACTGCTGAATGGCTCGATTCGCTTGACGCGGTAGTGGAAACACACGGCAAGAATCGCGCTCGATATTTGCTTTCACGTTTGCTTGAACGTGCCCGCGAAGCTCAGGTGAGTTTTCCCGCAACCGTCTCTACGCCATATGTCAACAGCATCGCTCGCGAACAGGAACCGTGGTTTCCTGGTGACGAACATATTGAACGGCGAATTCGCGCATACATTCGGTGGAATGCCGCTGTCATGGTGGTGCGCGCTAACTCAAACGCCGAAGGAATCGGCGGACATCTTTCCAGCTATGCATCGTCAGCGTCGTTGTATGAAGTTGGTTTTAATCACTTTTTCCGCGGCAAAGATCACGGAACCGCAGGTGACCACATTTATTTCCAAGGGCACGCTGCGCCAGGAATTTATGCTCGCGCATTTCTTGAAGGTCGCCTCGATGAATATGACCTCGATCATTTCCGCCGCGAAATAGGCAGAGAAGGAAAAGGGCTCTCCAGTTATCCGCACCCACGTCTGATGCCCGAGTTTTGGGAGTTTCCAACAGTGTCAATGGGTCTCGGGCCAATCACTGCGTTGTATCAAGCGCGCTTCAATCGCTACCTACATAACCGACAAATTGACGACACGTCGCAAAGTCGCGTGTGGGCATTTCTTGGCGATGGCGAATGTGACGAGCCAGAAACACTTGGTTCTATTTCGCTCGCTGCTCGCGAACAATTAGACAACCTCACATTTGTTGTCAACTGCAACTTGCAGCGCCTCGATGGCCCAGTGCGTGGTAACGGAAAAATCATTCAAGAACTTGAAGCCACATTCCGCGGCGCGGGATGGAATGTCATCAAAGTTGTGTGGGGTTCCAAGTGGGACGATCTGCTTGCAAACGACAACGACAGCGTGTTGTTGAACAAAATGAACGCAACAGTCGACGGCGAATTCCAGCGCTACATCGTTGAAGACGGAAACTACATTCGCGAAAATTTCTTCGGCCCAGATCCGCGTTTGCGCGAAATGGTGTCGCACCTCTCTGACGAGCAGTTGCGTACGTTGCCTCGCGGTGGTCATGACTATCGCAAGCTGTACGCGGCGTTCAAAGCAGCAACAGAAAATCTTGGCTCTGGTCGCCCAACTGCAATTTTGTGTAAAACCGTAAAGGGTTGGACACTTGGTCACGACATTGAAGGCCGCAACGCAACGCATCAAATTAAAAAGATGACGCACGAACAATTGCGAACGCTTCGTGACACATTGCATCTTGAAGAGGAAATTCCTGACAGTGCGCTTCTTGCAGACGAACCCCCGTACTATCGACCGCCACACGACAGCGTTGAATACCAATACATGATGGAACGTCGTCGCACATTGGGCGGTTCAGTGCCTCGTCGTTCAACCACGGTGCGTAAGCCAATGACGCTTCCCGACCCGCAGGCCTTTGCCGAATTTGACAATGGCAGTGGTGAGCAATCGGTCAGTACCACCATGGGTTTCACCCGCCTACTGCGCAACCTTGCTCGCGACAAAGCATTTGGCTCGCGTGTTGTTCCCATCATCCCCGACGAGGGTCGAACCTTTGGTATGGACGCATTGTTTCCTGAACTCAAGATCTATGCATCACAAGGTCAAAAATATGAACCTGTCGACCACAAACTTCTACTGAGCTACACCGAGTCATCCTCTGGCCAAATTCTTGAAGAAGGAATTACTGAAGCCGGCAGTATGGCCAGCTTCATCGCTGCAGGAACGAGTTACGCAGTGCACGGTGTACCAATGGTGCCGTTCTACACCTTCTACTCAATGTTCGGATTCCAGCGCGTAGGCGATCTCATTTGGCAAGCAGCCGACTCACGTGCTCGTGGTTTCCTTTTGGGAGCTACCGCCGGACGCACCACGTTGCTCGGCGAAGGCCTGCAGCACCAAGACGGACACAGTTTGGTACTCGCAGGAACCATTCCGTTCTGTCAGGTGTACGACCCATCGTTTGCCTACGAAGTTGCGACAATTATTAAAAACGGAATTAACCGCATGTACGGCGAAAAGCCCGAAGACGTGTTCTATTACCTCACGTTGTACAACGAGAACTATCAAATGCCTGTTCGACCATCAACGCCAACCATCGAAGCAGACATCATGAACGGTCTGTACAAATGGAGCGAAGCAAAACCTGCTCAGCACAAGGCAACCATTTTGTTTTCAGGTTCTGCTCATGCCGCAGCACGCGCGGCCGCAGATGAACTGCATGCCAACTTCGGTGTAAGCGCCGAACTGTGGTCAGCAACGTCTTACAAAACGCTGCGCGAAGAAGCAGTCATTACAGAGCGCTGGAACAGACTGCACCCAACTGAAACTCCACGCGTACCGCGCGTTACTGAGTTGCTTAACCAAACGAGTGGCCCAATCGTTGCAGTCACCGACTTTGTGCGCTCTGTTCCTGAACAAATTGCCCGATATGTGGGAGCTCGAACATTTACGCCGCTTGGCACAGACGGCATGGGTCGCAGCGATACCCGCGAAGCATTGCGTGATCACTTCGAAGTAGACATGCCACACGTTGTC
This sequence comes from Acidimicrobiaceae bacterium, assembly GCA_947467375.1. Lineage (GTDB taxonomy): Bacteria > Actinomycetota > Acidimicrobiia > Acidimicrobiales > Ilumatobacteraceae > UBA3006. The sequence goes on from CANIHL010000047.1 coordinate 5,806, forward strand.
ATCACCGTGCTTCACGAACTGGCGCTGGCTGGACAAATCAGCAAGTCGGTCGTGGCCGAAGCCATTTTGCGTTACGAAATTCAGACCGAAACTCTCGGCGCACTGTACGCATAGGCGATACTGGTAGCCATGGCTACAGCAAGCGCAACTCCGAAACCGCTCTACATCACCGGCAAACCCGATGCCGACAAACTGCTGCACACCAATGGTCTTGCACTCATGATCGGCATGTTGCTCGACCAACAAGTTCCCATGGAATGGGCCTTCACTGGTGCGTACACCATCAAGCAGCGCATTGGTCATTGCGATGCCAAGAAGATTGCAGCAATGGATGCAGATGCATTCGTCACCATGTGTTGCACAAAGCCGGCCATTCACCGCTTCCCCGCCAGCATGGCAAAACGCATTTACGACATGAGCGCCATCATTGCTGCTGAATACAAAGGCAAGGCAGAAAACATTTGGAAAGACGTCGAAGATGCTGAAGAGTTACGCGCGCGACTCCGAAAACTTCCTGGATACGGCGAAGAGAAAACAGAAATATTTATTGCACTACTTGGCAAGCGTTTTGGCATTCGACCAAAGGGCTGGAAGGTCAAAGCTGGCGAATTCAGTGACAACCAGCCACGCTCTGTGGCAGATATTTATTCGGCAGCGACACTGCTGAAAGTGCGCGCCTACAAACAAATGCAGCGCGCAAACGACCTCGATAAAAAAGACCGACCAAAGCATTAACCAATTAGTCGTTAGGGTTATTGCATGGCTGTTCTTGTTACCGGTGGTGCCGGATACATCGGTTCGCACACGGTGCGCCTATTGGCCAAACAGCAGCGTGATGTCGTGGTGCTGGATTCTCTTGAATTAGGAACCAAAAGCCGAATCGGGTCAGTCCCCTTTTTCGAGGGCAACATTTCAGATGAAAAGCTGATCGAAAAGATCTGCAAGAAACACAACATCGACGAAGTCATCCATTTTGCGGCATACAAAGCCGTTGGCGAATCCATGGAGCAACCGCTTCGCTACTACAACAACAACGTTGCAGGAACCATCAATCTTGTTCGCGCGCTACTTGCCAATGGCGTTGAACGCTTGGTGTTTTCCTCTTCTGCAGCTGTGTACGGAAACCCGAGCGCCGTCCCCGTTACCGAAGACTCCGCCATGCAACCCGAAAGCGTGTACGCCGAAACCAAAGCGGTAATGGAACGCTTCTTGTCCAGCTGTGAGGCCATCGGAATGCGCACCGTCAGCCTGCGTTACTTCAATGCTGCAGGCGCCAGTTCGGACTCCAGCATTGGCGAAGACTGGTCAATGTCGCAGAACTTGGTGCCACTAGTGATGAAGGCCATCCTTGGCTTCAGCGGTCCGCTCAATGTTTTCGGCAATGACTACCCAACTCCAGACGGAACATGTATTCGCGATTACATCCATGTTGAAGACCTTGCCGATGCGCACATCAAAGCGCTCGACTATTTAGCAACAGGTGGCAAGAGCCTCGCGTGCAACGTTGGCACGGGCAAAGGAACTTCGGTTCTTGAAGTTCTTGACATCGCAGAACAAGTAAGCGGACGAAAAGTTCCTCACGTCATCACGCAATGTCGACCTGGCGACCCAACTGCAGTGTTTGCAGACCCAACGCTCGTTCGAGCCTTACTGGGCTGGAAAGCAACGCACGATTTGCGCGACATCATTTCAAGCGCGTGGAACTGGCACAGCAAAGCTGAGAACAACTAACTACATTGCTGCGAGTGTGCGCTGACGATCGAGCCAGCCAAGCAATACAGACATTGCGCGAGGATCATGTCGCAATCGGTGTCCTGCTCCAGGAATTATTTGCAATTCTGCTGCACCATGAGCTTGAGCTAACACTCGCGAATCTGCAGTTGGCACAATGTCATCGTCTTGACCGTGCATTAAGAACAACGGACGCGGAGCGAATCGATGTGCTGCATCGGTTGGACGAAAGCGACGAAGCTCACGACCCCACTCTTCTACCGAAGGCGGGAAACTTGGACGACGAATTGCGCCAATTTCACGTGAGTGCTCAAGAAAGCGACGTGGTTGTTCTGCCCAGTCATCAAAGTCGGCGCGAGCCCCAAGTAACGCACATCCGTTCACACGCGGGTCATCGGCTGCAACACACAAGGCAAGCGAACCACCTGTGTTGTTTCCCACAAGCCAAATTCCACTCGGCGAAGTTTCTGCAACAACATGCGTAATTGCGGCACGCAAGTCGTCGATCCAACCCTGCATTGAAAAGTCACCTTCGCTAGTTGCACAACCACGAAACGTAAATGTCATTGCAGTCCAACCCATTTCGTTGGCAACGCGATCACATAGTTCGGGAAATGTTCCAGCTGAATGTCGAGCGTCAATTCCGCCGCTAGGGAAACCGTGGCACAACACCATGGCAGGCAACGCACCGGTCTTTCCAGATGGTTGCACTAAATATCGCGCAAGGTTTAGCCCGCCCGAAAGGAACGAGCCATTCATTGGAGAGGCGCTTTCAGTTGCGCTCACGACTTAGGCGCGTGGCTTAAGTTGGCGACGTGAGACGCCAGGAGTTGCCAAGGTGTAACCGCGATTACGCGCCTCGGCAAGAGTGTCCGGGCCGAAGCACAGCCCCACGCCACTCTCGGAGATCTCATTAACAATAGCCTCGTCGGTCCATTCGTCTAGGTCATACACCAATTGGGTGCGCTTATCGCCAAGAAATCGTGTGTGTTCAAACCGACTAGGACGTTTCATACCAACTAAATCTAGTCTGAGACCATGACGACCTCGAAGCACACCCCGAAGTCAGTGTCAGCAGTTGACTTCTATTTTGACCCCATGTGCCCATGGGCCCACCAAACATCGCTGTGGATTCGCAATGTGCGTTCCCAAAACGGCATCACCATTAATTGGAAGTTTTTTAGTCTTGAAGAGACGAACCGACTTGACGGGAAAAAGCACCCATGGGAGCGTGAGGTGTCTTTTGGTTGGACTCCGATGCGTATCGGTGCATGGTTGCGGCGCATGGACATGGATTTATGTGACAAGTGGTACGAGGCAATTGGCAATGCGTTGCACATTCAAGGGCGTCGACCATACGAAGAAGAAACTGCACTGCAACTTCTTGCCGACATTGGCGCACCACTAAACGCATGGAACGATGCGTTGGCTGATGCAAGTACACATGACGACGTGCGCAACGATCATGAATTTGCAGTAAAGGAACTCGGCGGATTCGGAGTACCGATTCTGAAATTTGCAACTGGTCGCGCAGTCTTTGGACCGGTAGTCGTACCAGCACCTGAAGGAAACGAAGCGATCGAGCTGTGGGATCTCACCGTTGCATACGCACACTTCCCTGGCCTGTACGAAATCAAAACACCAAAAACTCAAGCAGACCTTGAACACATCGGCAACGTCTTCAACCCGTACCTCAAGGCACGTGAATGGAAGACTGTCCAAAACCCAGCACTGTGAGGCGCGATGAACATTGATCAGAAAGTTTCTTTAACCATCGAAGCGATTAACACGTTGACAGAACTTTGTGCTCCACTTACCGAAGCCCAGTGGAAAACTGCAACCGATTGCCCTGGCTGGAGCGTGCAGGACAACATTTCGCATCTCGTGGGCATTGAGAACATGTTGCTCGGCAAACCACCGACAACGCACAAATCCCCTAAGTACGACTACATCAAAAACCCCATAGGCGAGCACAACGAACACGAAATTGACGCGCGACGTTCGCTACTTGGAAGCGAAGTGTTCGCCGAGTGGAAGGCAACCGCAGCAGAGCGCGCGCAACAGCTACAAACAGCAGACGCTGAATATTTCGCAAAGCCGATGATGATGCCAACTGGACCGGGAACTCTTGGAGACTTCCTCGACATTCGAATTCTTGATCTGTGGATTCACGATCAAGACATTCGCCGAGCTTTGAATATTTCAGGCAATCACGGAGGACCATGTGCAGAACACACCATTGATCGACTTATCCGCACGTTGCCAATTGTTGTAGGCAAACGTGCTGCTACGCCAGAGGGCGAATCTGTTTCAATCACCATTTCCGGTGCAGTTCCACGAACCATCTACGTTTCGGTTTCTGAAGGACGTGCAAACATCGTTCCCGCTTCACCAGCCAATTTGTTGTGTGAAATAACAATGGACAGCACGGTGTTTACAGCCCTCGCAACTGGCAGAAAGCAATCCACAGAGTTGAATTGGACATCTACTGGCGACACAGCGCTCGCACAGCGAATTGTCAGTCAACTGAACATGATGATCTAGGACTTTTCTCGTTCATTAGGCTGAGGTGTATGGCGTTGTCACACGATCCTGCGGTGAACGCAAAACTTGAAGAACTTGTTGCTCGTGACGCCGAATTTGGGGCCCGCGCAGAACTGCGGGTCATTGCCAAGTACGGCAAGGACGCCTCTATGGAGGACTACCACTTCAGTAAGTCTTTCGCGCGTGAAAGCCAGGCTTCGCAGCAAATCGATTGGGTACACCAGGGTTGGCTGCGACCCGTGCGTTTCGCCTACCGCCACACTCCTCGATGGGTTCGTTTTGCGGTGAAAAAGGTGGCCTCATGAGGCACTCGTTCATCGTTGTGACCAGTGGCGCTCAAGGCTCCGTGCGCCAACTTCGCAAAACTGCAAACTCTCTGCTTGAAAGCTCGATCGTTCCTAACCATTGGATCATCAGCGAATCGACTCTCGATCATGAACGAGTTACCCGCACACGCAAAATGCGCACTAGTTCAATTGTTATTGCGAGAAGCGATGTCGTCGTTATCGAACATGCCGTGGTGGTGTTTCTGCGCGCAGGTGATGAGATTGCTCCACAAGCTCTCGCGACAATTGATCAGAAACTCACCGAGCAGCCTGGCCTTGATTTCATCTACGGCGATTCATCTCACGGCAGGCCATCTCGATTCGAAGAAGTAACCAACGTGCGTCGTCCAGGTTGGTCGCCAGAACGCCTTCGTTCGCACAACTATGTTGGCGATCTTGTTGCCGTTCGGGCCCGTGTTGCGGCTTCCGCAGGTGGAGCAACACTGCTCTCCAAACTGCATAGCCACGACCGATCACTGCGCCTTTCCGAGCACAGCAAAAACGCCAACCGAATAGCAGAGGTGTTGTGCTTGTCAACTCAAGATCGCGTTGAACCAACCGCAAGTCTTCAGGCAGTTCGCGAGCACTGTGACCGAACTGGAATTAATGCCGAGTGCAGCATTGACGCACATGTCCCTGTCGTGCGAGTAAATCGCCATGTCTCGCGCAAACCAAAGATCAGCGTCATTGTGCCAACACGCGGAACGGTGCAAGAAATACGTGGCAAGAACATCGTCATGGCTGCACATGCCATTCGCTCGCTCCGCAATACCTGCACCTACAAAAACCTTGAAATTATTGCCGTACTCGACAAGGAAACGTCACAAGAATCCCGCACCGAAATTGTTGATGCCTGCGGAAACTCAATCAAGGTGGTGGAATACGACCAAGAGTTCAACTTTGCCGAAAAGGTGAACCTGGGCGTGGTGAATTCCGATGGCGACTACCTCTTACTGCTGAACGACGACACCGAATTCATTTCTCCCGACACCATTGAAACGCTGATGGGCCTACTTGAGGACCCTGAAGTTGCCATGGCAGGACCAATGTTGTTGTACGAAGATGGCCTCATTCAAAGCGCCGGTCACATTTTGAACCCAATCCCCTACGACTTGTACCGCCATCGTTCGCCACAACATGTTGGAGCACAAAATATGTTGCGTGTTCAGCGAGAGGTTTCAGGCGTCATTGCGGCGTGTGTGCTCATCAAGCGCAGCGCGTTTCTAGAAGTAGGCGGGTTGTGCACGCTGTTCCCGTCCAACTACAACGATGTCGACTTTGGGCTGAAGCTTCGCGATGCCGGATACCGAATTGTGTGGACTCCGCATGCACAGATGTATCACTTCGAATCAAAAACCAGGTCACCGAAATTACGACCATTTGAAGTGGCATCAATTGGCAAGCGTTGGCGCGACAAGTTGGACGATGATCCGTATTTCAATCCGCATCTCGAGCGTTACATCTCGGTGTGGAAGCAGAACGTGCTTGGTCAGAGATCGTTGGTTGAAGCGCTTGGGCCAACAGCCCCAATTGCGTCGAAATAGTCAAGATGCGCACGCACAACGTGCACCACATCAACATCGTCCAACACCTCAATGTTTGACTCTTCGGCTTTGCCAAGCAGATACGCAGTAAGCGTTTCTTCTCCTACAACAAGCGTGGAGTCAATGTCCTGCTTGCGGTCAATCACATCAGAAGGCTGCAATCCCTTTTCGTGCATCCAGCGCATGTGCAACACCAGCAGCTTGCGCAATTCTTCAAAGGTCAACCTTGACTGAGTATCTGGAGGTAAATGGTCGGCTACAAACTTCGTTGCCTCATCTGGGTCGTACACCGCGCGCGGAGCAACACCGTCTAAACGATGTGCTTCACGACCGACTACAACCGCAGCAATGACAAACGTCGAAACTGCAGATAGTGCCGCAAAAACCAGAGTTATCGCAGACATGCTGCGTTGCTCACTTAGATGCCAATGCGCTGTGCAAGAAGTTCACGGTGATACGAAGGATCACCGAACAACAACTCGCTCGACTTTGCACGCTTGAAATACAAGTGCGCTGGGTGTTCCCAGGTAAAGCCGATACCACCATGAATCTGAATGTTTTCAGCAGCAGCGTGGAAGTACGCCTCTGAGCAATATGCCTTTGCAAGTGAAGCAACCGAAGCAAGTTCGTCGTTCATCTCTGCTGCACACCACATGCCGTAGTAAGCAGCGGACTTTGCTGATTCAACTTCAAGCAACATGT
>CANIHL010000048.1 GCA_947467375.1 Acidimicrobiaceae bacterium
AGGCCAAGAAACTCTTGCTCGAACGAGGCTGCCCAAAAATCAATCTCCAAGTTCGATCCGGGAACGAAGCAGCGGTCAAGTTCTACGAAAGCATCGGATACTTGGACGACAACGTGACTTCGTTTGGATTACGTCTCAATCCCGACAACTGAGTCTCAGCCGCGTTTGAGGTCGGCGACAACACCGCCTACAACGCGAATGGTGGCGCTTTGGCATTGGTCTTGGAGCCTCAAGAAATAAGTCCAAGGCACACGACATCAATGTCGAAACGAAATTCCGTGTTTGTCTAGGGCTCTGTGAATCTTGTCCAGAGCGTTTGGTCCCATCCCGTGAAGTGTGGCAAGTTCTGCTCGACTCCATTTCGAGAGGTGGTCCAATTCAAGCAGCCCAGCATCGATAAGTGCGCGTCGTGCTGGCGCTGCAAGACCAATCTCTCGCCACACCTCATCGTGGGTTGCGTAAGCGTCAAGATCAACTTCGCCCTGAGCGACATTGCATCGACTTGTTCTCCGGGTAGCCATGAGAAAAAACTACCGAGTCTCAGACGCGTTTGAGGTCGGTGACGACTCCACCAGCAACTCGCACGATGTCCGCAGGTGCTGCACCAAAGTTGTCGTTCCATGTTCCCGCTGCAGCCCACACCTCGTCGTATTGCAACAAATCCGGATCCACGAACACACGCAGTTGTGTGCTGTGACCAAATGGGGGCACGCCAAGTTTGGTTTAGGCAACCTATTTGGAACGCTGCCCTACTTAGGTTCTGCGTAGCGCCAGATAATCTCCACACGGTCTGGGTCGAGACCACGGTGTTTCCATGCAACCGATCTCGGCTTGACCTCGATGCGATCGACCAATGCACGAATGACTTTGTTCTTTTCTTCATTTGTCGCTTTGGCCCACTTGACATCTATTGCACTGAGTGTTGTCCAGGGGTACAGGTCAGCCGGTTCTTCGACCACTTCGTCTAGGTCATCAACTGCTGCACTCGCTTCAGTGAGATTCTTTGACGCTCGCGCCAAGTCTGCTCGATAGTCAGACTCCCCACCCGGGTAGTTGTAGCCACCCGAAAGGTATTGCTCACGCAATCCACGATGAATGCGACGAGAGTCTTCTAGTTCATCTTCCAGTCGCTTTTGAAGTTTCACAGCCTCAGCATGACTTTGTCTTATGCGCTTACCTGCGGACTGGATGTTCTTTTTCTTCTTGAGGACTTCGAGGACAGCGAGCGAAACAAGTTCATCGATTGCGACTGCTCTGATACTCGTACCAGTCACACATTTGCCGTTCAGCAGCGCGTACTTGTTTCGACAGCGATAGTTCGCGTATTCGTTCGACTCTGTACTCGAGCCCTGCATCTTTCCTTCACACAAACTGCAATAGGCAACCCCGGCGAGTAAGGCACCGCCCTTCTTGGGTCGCACCACTCTGAGCCGCCCGAGAGCGGCCTGAAGTTTCACCCACTCATCGAGTTTGATCAATGCCTCATGCGGCGTGATCGGCTTGCCATCTGAGCCATACGCAAGTTTCTTATTTACAACGTGGCGTCCCAACAGAAGTTCCGAGCGAAGCACATTCGACAGCATTTGAGGAGAGAACGGTGTGCCTTTGTATGTGCGATGCCCAGCAGCATTTAGTTCGCGAGCAGTGCCGCCAATCGTTTTGCCCTTGATGATCATTTTGACGGCCTTGCGGAGAATGTCTGCTTCGCTCTTCACCAAGACGAGACGAACACCACCACCTTTCATCTTCTCTTGAGTCCAGCCAAAGGGTCGAGCTCCACCCTTCCATTTGCCATCAACGAACATACGTGCCTGCGTGCTTTTCACTCGCTGACGAATGGCTTCTGCTTCACCGGCAGCAAGACTGCCCATGATGTTCGCCATAGTCCGGCCGTGGTCTGTGTCGGTACCAAAACCTTCGTTGATGGAAACAACTGCAACGTGAAGTTCGTTGAGCGTCTCAATGGTGGTTGCAAGTTCGCTCATGCGGCGGGATAAACGATCAAACCGGAACACAACGATGCGGTCGTACTTCGACGCATTGGAAATCATCTTTTCGAACTGCGGGCGCTTGACGTTCTTCTTCGAACCTGAGAGCCCTTCGTCGATGTAGAGGTCTTTCTTCGGGTCGAAGAGCCATCCCTCTCGTTTGCATTTCTCCGCTATGGCATCGATCTGCTGATCAATGCTTGTGCTTTCTTCGTGCGCCACCGAAACGCGGGCGTACCCAGCAGCTCTCATTTTTACGGCCATACATGCACCATAGCGCAGTCCGTTATTGGTTTAGGTACGCAAGATTTCCGGAAACCCTTGCCCAGCAACGAGGCGCCGCGTGCTGTGGCGAATGCAACCAGCACGTTCTTTGTCACCTTCCAACGTCAAGGAGACACACAATGCGTACAACCCCCGCCCACATCATCGCTGCCGCCAAGAGAATCGCAGCCGAGGCCCCCGACTTCACCCCTGAAGTTCTCGCTTCCGCTTATCGCGCCATTGGCGTCGAGGACGAGTCCTCTTTGCTCGCTAATCCATCTGCTGCTGCGGCCTGAGGCAACTGCCTTGACAACCGCCCCGTCCCCCCCACTGTCCCCCAGTGTGAGCACACAACCCGTCCAAGCGACCAGCGCAGGTGATTGCTCGAATCCTGTCGGGCTTCGTCGGCGCGTCACCGACATGCGTACTGGTGAGATCACGACGTCCGATTTCCAGAAACGATGCGGTACTCGAATCGAATCGAAGTGCGCATCCTGCTCTGCGCTGTATCGCGGTGATGCCTTCCAAGTCATTCGAAGCGGACTCATTGATCCACAAACCAAGTTGCCGAAGTTGGTCACCATGGTGACACTCACGGCACCCGGTGCGGACCGTTTTGGCAAGACACATTCTCGCCGTCTGTCAGAAGATGGCAAAGCACGCAGGTGCAGTTGTCGTGGCTACCACAATGCGAATGATCCTCTGCTCGGCACGCCTATCGATCCATCCACCTACGACTACGAAGCAGCCGCATCGTTCAACGCAAACGCGTCACGACTCTTCGCAGTGACTATCCAAAAACTCAGTCGGATACTCGGACGAAAGTTGCAAGTTGTCAGAGTTGTCGAGTTTCAGACACGAGGCCTCGTGCACGTTCATGCATTGGTGCTCGGAACAGTCACGCAAAAGAGCCTCGCACTTGTAGTGCGCGGAGGGATAAATCTTCGAAGCGGACGAAACATTGCCGCAGCCACCTCGAATGGTTGGTCCTGGGGAAATGAATGCAAAGCAGATGTCATCAACGCGACAAACCCTGAACGAGCCATCGGCTATCTCGTGAAGGTTGTCAAGTACGCGCTCAAGGACACTGGCAACGGAGCCTGCAGCCACTACGACCACGGTGACAAAATGGCGCGCGCTGCTGAAAAGGACCTGAAGTGCGACAACTCCATCTTTCAGTGCAAGCACGGTGTGAGACGAAAAATCTGGTACGTCAAAAGTGTTGATGAAACCACGGGGAAAACCACAGTGTCGAAAATCCCGTTCGCATTTGTTGGAAGTGGCACAAAGAGCAGTTGTCGTCGTCATCGACGAGCCGGTGAAGGTTGGGGCTTTCGCGGACACGTGCTCGCAAAGTCGCGCAACTGGGGTTGCACCTTTCGAGAAGTCCGTGAGCGTCGCCAGAAATGGGCGCACGGCAATAAACCACAGCCACCTGCGCATCTCATTGTAAGTTGGGAACGCTTGCGAGCTGAACCTGGGACAAGCACTGCCCCGGGCAGCAGTCCTCCGTAGTTCGCTAAGGCAGATTTTGTTTTGAGAAACCCCTTCGGGGGTTTTTCGTGCTGCCCAACGGCGAGTATTCGATGTCGTGAAGCTTCACGGGGCATCGAAGAGGCCCGCAAAGGGCCTCGGAGATGCGCCGGGCACATCAACCGAGCCACGGAAGCGGGCGCCGAAGGCGGCCCGCCTTGATTCCGTATGGATACTCATCACACTTCTTCCTTGCGCCAAGCAAGAAGGCGCGCACTGTTCATAGGAGCAGGGCAAAAGTGCCTTGCGAATGACCAAGGAGAACCTATGAGATTGCCTATCGACCAGACCAAAATCACCGCACTTGTCACCGGCGAAGCACGCCCCGTGCTCATCTACGGCACGAATGATGCTCGCACTGACAAAGACGGTCGCACCATGTACCGCCTTCCAGTGTTGCTTTCAGGAACGACCGACTCTGTCGATCCGACTACTACGGTCACTCTTCCAGGTCCGGTCGAAGGCGTCGCAAAAGGTCAGACAGTTCGTTTTCGAAACTTGTCGCTGACCACTTGGACCATGCGCGATGCCAATGGCAAAGAACGCCATGGTGTCACTCTTCGTGCTGACGGTATTGAGAGCGACTCCAAGCCTTCACGATGAGTAGTGCAACTTGGTTGCGCCAACACTTGCCAGTTCGTATGACATGGCCAACAGTCGCACGCGAACTCGGTCTGTCCGGGACGAAAGTGCGAAAGGTAAAGACGACCAAACTTGGTATCGAGGTTGCATTGAGGCTTACGCCTCCAACCACGCATGTGACTATCGAACGTGTAGCTGATGGTGTCGCTGTTGCTTACGGAGCAGCCCGAGTTCGCGTGCGACTGTCGGAACTTCGTGCAGACTTGGTGAGTATCTCCATTGACTTCACGCGGTCTGTCGGAATAGTTCCACTTCCCGATTTCCATCACCCAGTGGGAATACCGCTAGACCCATTGCGTTCATTCGCTCTGGGTATTGACGACGATGGCGAGAGCGTAAGCGGCAAGTTCTACGGTCATCACATCCTTGTAGGTGGAATACCCGGCTCAGGAAAGTCAAATGCCCTTCGCGTGTTCCTTGCGCATCTCTCCGCTTCTCGCAATGTTTCACTTTTTGGCATTGACCCAAAACGTGTTGAGCTCACTTTGTGGCAAGAACGATTTACCCACCTCGTGTTAGGAAATGACGCAACCGAAACCATTGAACTGCTCGAATCACTTCACGCGGAAATCAATCGACGAACTCGGCATCTCTCAACTTTGGGCAGTGCCAAGTTGCTGCCATCAGAGGAGTTCCCGTGGATTGTTCTCCTTGTCGATGAATGGGCAGAAGTTGCTGCTGGCGGTTCGTCTAAGGAGCGAGCACGAGCAGATGAGCTGCTTCGTCGATACGTCAGTCTCGGTCGTGCCGTTGGATGCACTGCGATTCTCTGCACACAGCGCCCCACGAGTGAAGTCATTGACGTTGGAACACGAACACTTCTCAACGAACGCTTTGCACTCCGTTGCGGCGACCGCCATCAAGCTGAAGCGATTCTTAGTGCTGGAACATTTCAGCCAGGCGACCTAATCGGCGCTTCAGTTGGCCGCGCACTTTGGTCCGATGGTGGACCAGCGAAGCCAGTTCAGTTCTTCGAGGTCATTGATGATTTGGTCGGCGATCTCAGCTGTGCTGGCTACAGACCGTCCCATTTCTAGTGCAGCCTTAGCGATTTCCTTTAGCGCGGTTATGCGTCTTGCATAGCATCTGGCAGTTTGACGCAGTAGTCGCACCGCCCTTACTCCACGCCGCAACGTGGTCAGCTTCCATTTCGGCAAATGTCCAGACCTTTGTCTTATTCGCGTCTTTACCGACTGCGCAAAGTGGACAGTTTGACGTTTCTGTTGCACGCGCTTTTGCACTTTGTGTTTCGTATGTCGAGCGGCTTGTGGCTGTGTCAAAAACACGGACGTCGAGTAGCCGTGTATCAGTTGAGCCGCCGAGAACATACTCGAACACGCCTCGACGATTCTTCACGTACGGGTCTCCGTACAGTTTCTTTACTTCTGCTTCGACAGCAGCTTGGTCGTAGGGCTTGCTGTGGTATTCCTCGTAAAGCCGACCCCATTCGAGACCTTTCATCTCGGACTCGACAGATTCAAAAACGCTCGCAATCCATTCAATGACCGTGGTGAAGTACGTCTTCACTCCGTTGATGTCAGTGTCATGACGGTGCTTACTCATGTACTCGTCCACTTCGCCACGTCCAACCCAATCCAACGCGCGGGCCCAGAAGTCTTGGCGGTTTGCACTTCCGCTGACGTACGCACTCCATTTCTGAATGTTTGCATTCTGCGAGTTTGAGAACTCAGTTTTGCCTGCGGTCACAAATGGCCCCGAGTAAATGGCATTCAGCAGTTCCTGTTCATTCAGCGGAACGCCTGCAGTGTTGATGGTCTTGAACCATTGTTTGATTTCGCTCTCTGTTCCAGAGCACTCATAGACAAGAATCTCCGAGGCAAGAATCTTTTCCTGTTGATCCTTTGCCAATCCAGAGAAGTACTGCTGCATGCCGTTCGAATCAACGATGGCAAACTTGCTGGTAACGAAACGCCCAAAACTTGTGATGCGCTGCTGACCGTCAAGCACCTCAAGTTGACTGTTTTCTGCACGGTTGAAATAGATGAGGCCTAGCGGGTAGCCCCGGAGCAGCGATTCGATGACTGCAACGTCGCGCTTTCCATCTGCATAAATGTAGTTGCGCTGATACTCGGGCTGAATGGTGAGTTTTCCTGCAAGCCCGAACAGACCTTTGCCTTCAAGTTCGTTGTAGACAAACCCTTCACATATCTCCCGGACCGTGTACGTCCGTAAGTCTGTTTTCATTTCGTTGGACTCCTGTGCCTGATGAAGATTCGTTTGTAGGGAAATCTGTGCGGGTCTGTGAGTCCAGTCCAGTATCCGCCTGCACGTTGCGCACCAGTTCCACCGACTGCGCGATACCCGTCAATGAAATCTGCACTTAGAGGTTGCACGCCAATAGCTTTGTTTTGCTCGTGGTCGTCCATGTTCCCGACTATCTCGAACTGTTCTGGTGAATACTTACTGAGGAAGCTGATGGGAACTCCCATCACGCCTGCAAAGTCACTTGGTATGGCGTCTGTGAATGGAACTTCTATGGCGTCAAAGTTGGCGTACTTCTGATACCCAACTCCGTTTACTTCTTTGTGCTTACTGAACTTCTTGTTGTCGCTCATTGTCATCAACGAAAGCGGCTGGTGTCGACGCCCGTGGTCAATACTTGTGAACCAGCAAGAGTTTCCCAATCGTGTGTAGTTTCCTTCATACCCAAGTCGGGCAGCTTTTTCTCTGTCTGACGGCTTGATGTCTGAACCGGGTGGGACTGCAAAAACCATGTCGCTTCCGTTTGCCGTAGCCCCAAGCCAGAGTCGGTCTGATTGGATCAACTCAAAAGTCTCTTTGTATGTGATTGCGTTCATGTTGCCGATTATGACGAGCTTTTTTTCGCCCTCTACTACCCATGCCAAGAACTTACGAAAGAGAGAAAAGGGCGGATTAGTGATGACAAAGTCAGATTGGTCGCGTAAGGCCTTCAGCTCGTCACTTCGAAAATCACCATCACCCTCGAGATAGTCCCAAGTCAGGTCCTGTACGTCAGTCTTGCCGTCGCCATTGGTGTCGGAATCAAGGATAAAAATACGCCCGTTTTGTTGAGATTTATCTTCATCGAACTGGGGACTCTGCTGTTCGAACAATGAGAGTTGTGGGTCCACATTCGACGGTTTGCGGTCGCGTGCATAACTCGTACTGATGAGCTTCTTTAGACCCAGCTTCTTGAAGTTCTGCGCAAAGTATTTTGTGAAGTTGCTCCACTCCGGATCGTCACACGGCAGCAAAACGGTCTTGTCGCGAAAAACGTTCTCGTCATATTCGAGGTATGCGTTCATCTCTTTCTCGATGTCGGCAAACTGTGTGTAGAACTCGTCATTTTTGACCAGTCGAGCTGTCCCAAGATTTTGATTAGCCATTACTGCACTCCTACGGAGTCGGTTAGCTCTACATGCATGTACCTATTCTCCCCCACGAGAGTCCAGACATACGACTTCACTACAGCAAACGGGGTGATCAACCGGCCGAGCCGAGTTGCTGAAGACCACTGACTCATCCGTTTCGCCGTAAGTCCACGATTACTCCGGCACACACATGCGCCAGCGAGGCCGGATTGATGGCGAACACGTCGTTCCAGGTGCCCGCTGCAGCCCACACTTCGTCGTATTGCAATAAGTCAGGGTCTATGAACACTCTCATTTGGGTTGCCAAACCCAATGGAGGCACGCCACCGATTGGATAGCCCGTTGCTTCACGAACAGCATCCGCATCTACACGTGCACACTTTGCACCACCCGCGGCTAGAGCCAGTTTCTTTTCATCGAGTTGATTTGAACCACTGACCAACGCCATAACAATTTCGTTGTCAACACCAAAAACCAAGCTCTTCACAATTTGGCCAACGGTTACGCCAATTGCAGCGGCAGCATCGGCTGCGGTTTTCGTTCCTTCAGGGAATCGACGTGTGCTGATTTCGAGCCCGCGTTCTTTTGCTGCGGCAGTTACTCGAACAACGTTTGGGTGAATATCGCTCATACTGCATTCTATTTCAGAAGTTCATTAATCGATTCTGCGAGTCGGTGATCCCTTGCCGTCACCGTGCGACCTTTGTCGTGACTGCAGAGGTTGATTTCAACAACGTTCCACGAATTTGACCAGTCGGGGTGATGATCTTGTTCCTCTGCCAATTGAGCAACTTCTGTCATAAACGCGAAGGCTTCGCGAAATGTCGGAAACTCAAACTTGCGGTAGAGCGAATTGTTTTGCTCAACCCAACCCGTGGTCATAGGCAGTTATTTTGCTGCTTCTGCGTATGCGGCGTAACCGTCGCGCTCAAGTTCATCAGCCAGCTCTGGGCCACCGCTCTTTACGATGCGACCCTTGGCCAAAATGTGCACGAAGTCAGGCTTTAGCTCTTCAAACAAACGGCTGTAGTGCGTAATAACCAAAGCGCCCATGCCAGTTTCGTTCGTGGCGTCTTCAACGCGCTTTGCACAGTCGCGCAAAGCGTCAATGTCAAGACCCGAGTCCAACTCGTCCAGAATTGCAATCTTTGGCTTCAACACCGCAAGCTGCAAGGTTTCGTTGCGCTTCTTTTCGCCACCCGAAAAGTCCACGTTCACTGCACGATTCACCAGTTCGGTATCGAAACTGATGCGTGCGGCTTCTTCGTTAATGGTCTTGTTCAAGTTAGGCAACGTTGCATGACGTGCAACAAGCGCTTCACTGAGTACTTCGCTCAGTTTTACGCCAGGTACTTCAGTTGGGTACTGCATCACCAGATGTAAACCAGCAACTGCACGCTGCCACGTTGGCATCGCCAACACATCCTGACCATCGAGCTTCACCGAACCGCCAGTTACTTCATAACCAGGCTTGCCCATGATTGCTGCCGACAGCGTTGACTTGCCGGCGCCATTAGGACCCATGACTGCATGCACTTCGCCACTGTTAATGGTGAGCGTGATGCCATTGAGAATTTGAGTTCCACCAACCGACACTTGCAGATCGCGAATTTCAAGCGTGCTCATTTGGCTTCTCCTACCGAGATCATCACTTCACCATTAACAACACTTGCCTCGTACACCGGTACTGGCTGCGTTGCAGGAAGCGTGTTTGGAACACCTGTTACAAGACTGAAGGCACTTCCATGCTTGATGCACTCGAGTTCTTTTGAGTCGCACAACACATCGCCATCGGAAAGCGAAACATCGGCATGACTGCAGCGGTCGCCAATCGCGTACACGGCATCATCAATTCGAACAACGGCGATTGCGCGACCATCAACGGTGAACTTACGAACTTTGCCCGATTCAATTTCGGAAAGCTTGCATACGGCAACTGCACTCATTTTGTGCCTCCCAACTTTGCAATCACTTTGTCGCGAATGCCTGCAAGGAACTCAGACTGTGGAAGGCGGTCAATCACTTCGTCAAAGAAACCGAACACCACGAGGCGCTCAGCAATTTCTGGTGGTACTCCGCGGCTTTCCAAATAGAAACGCTGATCGTCATCAATTGGCCCAACGGTGCTGGCATGACTGCACTTCACGTCGTTGGTTTCAATTTCAAGGTTTGGCACGCTTTCGGCCCATGCACCACGCGAAAGCGTCAGTGTGCGATTGGTCTGGAATGCCTCAGTTTTCGTGCCGTTTTCCGTGATCTTGATCAGGCCTGTGTACACACTCTTCGACGTGTCTTTCACAGCACCCTTAAACAACAGGTCGCTGTGTGTGCGTGGCGCTTCGTGCGACTGCAAGGTACGGAAGTCGTGCATCTGGGTGCCGTCTGCAAAGTACAGCGCAGTCTGTTGCGCGCTTGCACCTTGGCCAACAAGACGAACTTCGGCACGCATACGTGCGTAGTCGCCACCAAGAGCAACGGTGAATAAGCGCACGTTACTGTCGCGCTCGCCCACTGCAACCTGATGCCCAATCTGCCAAGTGTTCTTGCCAAGTTCGTTAATTGCCAAGTAGGTAACGCGCGCAGATTGCGCAGCATGGACTTCGACTACAGGAACAACAAGCGAATGCACGTTGTCGGCAGACGTGAATCGCTCTACAACAACGATTTCGCTGTTCTCAGCAGCGTCAATAACTAAACGTGGGTACGCAACAACGCCCGACTTGTCTACCGAATGGGTGATGACCACGGTTTGCGTGTGCACTTTGTTCTTACCAATTTGCAATGCAATGACATCTGGAGTGTCGGTGTTCATTTGCGCAAACATGTCTGGCTGCACATGCATGCCAGAGCCAACAAGTGCGGTTGCAACGGCGCCTGTTAGCTGCACACCTTCGCCGCCTTCAACGGTTGTCGTCAACTTGCCGCTAGCAAACTTCGACATGTCGAGTTCGTTTATGCGGCTGTAGCGCCAAATTTCTTCTTCTGTGCTGGGGAGTTCAAGTGCAGTGGTCATTTACTTCTTTTTCTTTTTGTCGCGATTTTTCTTTTTGTTCTTGCGCTTGTCATTCATGTCGGCAACTACTTCTCCGAACACGGCATTAATAATCGACTCTGCTTCATCTAAAACCGCTGCTGCAGTTCCGTCGTCCAAACTTGCAGGCGCTACCGGAGTTGCCGGAGGAACAAGTGAACCGTGGGCCCAAGCAACATCTGCCATTCGCGGCTCAAACTTTTCGCAACTGTCCGGACAACGCCATGGCGCATCTGGCGCTAGGTCGAGATTGCATTTTCGAACTGTGTCACCGCTTGCATAGGTGCGGCTTTCAAAGTTCTTGCACTCCGACCTCATGGACATAACTTCAGTATCTCGGTGAAAAGCTGGTGTTACTCAGCCAACCGAGCCTTCCATTTGCAATTCAATGAGGCGGCTCCACTCGACGGCATATTCCATTGGCAAAGTGCGGGTTACCGGCTCGATAAAGCCGTTCACCACCATGCCCATTGCCTGTTCCTGAGTAAGACCACGGCTCATCAAATAGAACAACTGCTCGTCTGCAATTTTGGACACGGTTGCTTCGTGACCAATTTGTGCATCGCGCTCGCCCACTTCCATGTACGGGAAGGTGCGGCTTTCAGATTGATCGTCCAAGATGAGCGCGTCGCACTGCACGTGGCTCTTGCAATTGGTTGCGCCTTCTTCAATGCGCACGAGTCCGCGATAGGTAGTGATGCCCGAATCTTTTGAAATGGACTTCGACACAATCTTCGATGAAGTCTCTGGTGCAGCGTGCACCATTTTCGCTCCGGCATCTTGATGTTGGCCAGCGCCTGCATAAGCAACCGACAACACTTCACCCGTTGCCTTTGGTCCCATGAGATACACGCTTGGGTACTTCATGGTCAGCTTGGAACCGATGTTGCCATCGATCCATTCCATGTGGCCTTCTGCTTCAACACGTGCACGCTTAGTAACCAAGTTGTACACGTTTGGCGACCAGTTCTGAATGGTGGTGTACGTAACGTGCGCGCTTGGCTTCACGATGATTTCGACAACCGCAGAGTGCAACGAGTCGTTGGTGTACACCGGTGCAGAGCAACCTTCGATGTAGTGAACTTTTGAACCTTCGTCAGCAATGATGAGCGTGCGCTCAAACTGACCAGCGTTTTCGCTGTTAATTCGGAAGTACGCCTGCAATGGCATTTCACATTCCACGCCTGGTGGAACATAAATGAACGAGCCGCCCGACCACACCGAAGTGTTCAGTGCGCTGAACTTGTTGTCGCCCATTGGAATGACAGATCCGAAGTACTGCTTCACCAAATCTGGATATTCGCGAAGTGCGGTGTCCATGTCGCAGAACAAGATGCCTTGCTCTTCTAATTCAATACGGTTGCGGTGATACACCACTTCCGAGTCGTACTGCGAGGTAACGCCGGCAAGATACTTACGCTCTGCTTCTGGAATACCAAGCTTTTCGTACGTCTTCTTCATTTGCTCTGGCAAGTCTTCCCACTCATCGGTCTGAGCAGTTGCTGGCTTCAAGTAGTAAAAGATGTCTTGGAAGTCAAGGTCGGGCATGTTCACGTTGAACCACGGCGCCATTGGCTTGCGCTCAAAAGTTTGCAGCGAGCGCAGGCGCATGTCGCGCATCCACTTTGGTTCGCCCTTCCACCACGAGATCTGTTCGATCACTTGCTTGTTCAAACCCTTTTCAGGCTTGAAGGCGTACTCTGCTTCGTCGCTCCAGCCAAGGGAGTACTTGCTGAGATCGAGGTCAAATGCAGTCACAATGGGCTCCCTGAGCGGTTGGGGAATTACTACTACCGCCATAGTAACAATTACTAAACCCCATGCCACATCGGGCTCACAG
>CANIHL010000049.1 GCA_947467375.1 Acidimicrobiaceae bacterium
CAAGAACAGTGGGCTACGACACCGTAATCTTGAACCGTTATCGTTATCCACAAGCAATTGAAAGAGGTGGTGCGTACGGCTGAGCAATTTGATCTCGTGGTCATTGGTGGCGGCCCTGGTGGCTATGCATCTGCTTTCTATGCCGCATCCGCTGGCATGACTGTTGCGTTGATTGAACGCGACACCATTGGCGGAACTTGTTTGAACCGTGGGTGCATTCCGGCGAAGGCATTCCTTGAGACCGCAGCCGCAAATCGACACGTGCAACACGCTGGTGATTTTGGAATTAGCGCGACGGTCAATGGAATTGACTTCGGCGTTGCGCAAACCCGAAAGCAAACCATCGTTAATGGTTTAGTGAAGGGCCTCACTGGATTAACGAAGACAAAAAAGGTGAGCTACTTGTTGGGCACTGGTTCGCTTGGGCCGAACAAAACTGTGACTGTGCAGTTGGCTGATGGAAGTACGCAGCAACTGCAAGGAAAAAATGTTGTGATTGCAGCAGGTTCAACTCCGCGAACTATTCCTGGGTTCACACCAGGTGGTCCGATCATGACTTCTGATGAAGTGTTGATGTTGAGCAAAATTCCTCAGCGCATTGCAGTCATTGGTGGTGGCGCGATTGGCTGCGAGTTCGCTTCTACGTTTGCAGACCTTGGTTCGCAAGTAACCATTCTTGAAGGACTACCAAAAATTCTTCCTGGACTAGATCCAGACTTAGCGTTCGTTGTGGAAAAGAGTTTCAAAAAAAGAAACATTGATATTCGAACTGGCGTAAAAGTAAGCGGTCACGAACCAACTGGCACTGGAACAACCGTGTTGTTTGGCGAAGGCGAGCGACTTGAAGTTGATGCGGTAGTGGTGTCGGTAGGACGTAAACCATTTACCGACTTGCTTGGGCTTGCAGGAACTGCAGTGCATGTAAGTGACCGCGGATTTATTGATGTGGATGGATACTGCCAAACCGGTGAGCCAGGCGTGTACGCAGTTGGCGACATTGTGAATACTCCGCAACTTGCACACGTTGCGTATTCGGAAGCGATTGTTGCTGTGAAGCACATGCTCGGCGAAGTGGTGTACCCAGTGATGTACGACCGAGTTCCGTGGGCAATTTATTGTCACCCTGAAGTTGCCTGGGCTGGCCCATCTGAAGAGGCTGCAATTGCCGCAGGTCACGATGTAGTAGTTGCAAAACATGCATTCCGGTCGAATAGTCGCGCAATGATTTTGGGTGAAACCGATGGCCTCGTGAAGATCATTGCCAAAAAGAATGCAGATGGAACTGCCGGTCAGGTACTTGGCGTGCACATGGTTGGTCCGTGGGTAACGGAGCAGTTGTCGGGCGGCTACTTAGCGGTGAACTGGGAAGCAACAGTGGATGAAATTGCGGAGTTCATTCAGCCGCACCCTTCATTGTCTGAAACATTTGGAGAAACGGTGCTGTCGCTTACGGGTCGCAGCATCAACGGTTAATCGTTCGAACACAGGAGCATCATGGCTGAGATCACACTTCCACAACTTGGAGAAACGGTCACCGAGGGAACGATTACGCGTTGGTTTAAAAAAGTTGGCGACACGATTGCTGCCGACGAGCCATTGTTCGAAGTTTCAACCGACAAAGTTGACACTGAAGTACCTTCGCCAATTGCCGGAGTGTTGACAGAGATTCGTGTTGCAGAAGGCGAAACCGTTGCAGTTGGGACCGTGATTGCAGTTGTTGGTGGGGCGGGTGCGGCACCTGCTCCGACGCCAGCACCAGTAGCTGCTCCCGCTCCTGCACCAGTTGTGGCACCAGCACCTGTGCCAGCACCTGTGCCTGTTGCGACTCCCGCACCGACTCCTGCGCCAGCGCCAGCACCAGTTGCTGCGCCGGCACCAACTCCTGCACCAGTTGCGCAATCAAACAAGTTGCTCTCACCGGTTGTTCGCCGTTTAGTAAATGATCACGGCATCAATATTGATGCGCTGCAAGGCACCGGGCCTGGTGGACGGATCACACGAGAAGATGTACTTGACTACATCGATCGCAACGGACTTGCCGCACAAGCAGCAGCGCCTGCGCCAGCTGCAACGCCAGCTCCTGTTCAAGCACCTGCACCTGCACCAGCACCGGTTGTTGCGGTAACGCCAGCTCCTGTTGCAGCGTCTGTGCCCGCACCTGCTGCGGCTCCTGCGCCACGCCCTGCAACTGCACAGAGTGATCGCGAACAAGTTGTTCCGTTGTCAAAAATTCGTCGGCTCACTGGAGCGCACATGGTGATGTCGCTTGAAACGAGTCCGCATTCGTTCACGGTTGTTGAAGTTGATTACGCAAACGTTGACAAGACGCGCAATTCCATAAAAGAGTCGTGGAAAACGAGTGAAGGTTTCAGCCTGACTTATTTGCCATTCATTAGTCGCGCGGTTGTGGATGCTCTTGTGGAGTTTCCGCACCTAAACGCAAGTATTGAAGGCGACAATTTGATTGTTCACAGTTATGTCGACCTTGGAATTGCCGTTGACCTTGACTATGCAGGCTTATTGGTTCCGGTAGTGCGCAGCGCAGACGCCAAGCGATTGCGTGCAATTGCACGTGAGATATATGACCTTGCAACGCGTGCGCGCGGTCGCAAGTTGTCGCCAGACGAAATCAACGGTGGAACATTTACCTTGTCAAACAATGGCTCGGCTGGCGCATTGATCGCCATGCCGATTATCAATCAACCACAAGTTGCCATTTTGTCTACCGATGCAATTGTTCGCAAACCTGTTGTCGTTGCCATGCCAGATGGAAGTGAAAGCATTGCCATTCATCCGATGGGGCACTTGTCTATGTCGTGGGATCATCGAGCATTTGATGGTGCATACGCTGGCCGCTTCCTTTCACGTGTGAAGCAGATTCTTGAAACTCAGGACTGGTCAGCCGAGCTGTAAAGCCAGCTTGCCAGCACTCTCATGAGCACCCCTTCATCACCACTCCATGTGAGATGGCTGGGTCGTGTTCCGTTCTCTGAAGCACTCGCAGTTCAGCAAGCAGTATTCGAACATGGCGTAGATCAGCATCTTTTGCTCTTAGAGCATCAGCATGTATTCACCTACGGTCAGAATGCCAACCTTGAACAAAATTTGAAGTGTGACCCTGCTGAAGTTGGTGCTGAACTTGTTGCAGTTCATCGCGGTGGAGACATCACGTATCACGGTCCAGGGCAGTTAGTTGGGTATCCGATACTGAATCTGGAAGCAAAACATGGCGAGAGTGGTCCTGCCGATACTTCTGCCTACATCCATGACGTTGAGCAATTGGTTATCGACACACTTGGCGAACTTGGTTTGCATAATGCCAGCAGGAAACTTGGCTTTCCTGGTGTGTGGCTAGACGCAGAATCAACTGAAGCACGAAAGATTTGTGCAATCGGAGTTCGTGTAGCGCGAGGAGTAACGGAACGACGAACGATGCATGGTTTTGCCCTCAACGTGACTACTGACTTGAGTTACATGCGCGAACATATTGTTCCTTGCGGAATTGCAGAACATGCAGTGACGTCGCTTGCCGAAGAGGGAATTGCAGCAACCATGTTTGACGTCGTCAATGTTGTCAGCAGGCTTGCGCATAAGAAGTGGGGAAATGAATTTTCTACGCGGTACGACATTGCTTGGGCGCATCAGCCAGAACGTGACGGGCTGAGCATCTCTGTGCGTAAGCCAGATTGGATTCGCCCCCACGTAAACCACACCAGCGAAGTGTTGCTCACAAAGAAAACGCTTCGCGACCTGAATTTGGTAACCGTTTGCGAGGAAGCAGGCTGCCCGAATTTGAGTGAATGTTGGAAGGACGGCACTGCAACGTTCATGGTGTTGGGCGACAGATGCACGCGGGCATGTGGGTTTTGCTTGATCGATACCCGCAAGCCGCTAGAGCCAGATGTAAATGAACCAACCCGAGTGGCTGAAGCGGTGAAACGAATGGGATTGGAATTCGCCGTGCTCACCATGGTGGCTCGAGATGATCTTGCAGATGGCGGCATGCAGCATGTTGCCGACACAATTCGAGCAATTCGCAATGAAAATCCAGATGCGCAGGTTGAAGCGTTGATTTCAGACGCCAAGGGCACAGATGCTTTGGAAGCGGTATTGAACGAACGTCCAGACGTGTTGAACCACAACATTGAAACCGTTGCGCGACTTCAGCGCATGGTGCGACCATCTGCTGGTTATGCGCGCAGTCTTTCGGTGTTGGCGCGCTCTCGTGCAGCTGGGTTAACCACGAAGTCTGGGCTGATGCTTGGCCTTGGTGAAACCCGCGAAGAAGTAGAGGCAACTTTGCTTGATCTTGCAAGCGTTGGAGTGAACATTGTGACCATTGGTCAATACCTACGCCCGAGTGCGCAACACCTACCAGTGGTGCGTTATGCAGAGCCATCAGAATTTGAGCACTACAAACAGTTTGGTGAAGGGCTTGGCATCAATCACGTTGAATCAAGTCCGCTCACTCGTTCGAGTTATCACGCAAAAGACGCACATCGAAATTCATCCCCTCTACTTCACGTTTAAAGGCAATCATGACAACGACATCACTTCGCGAAATTGCAGGAACTATTCAATCGCAACGCACAGTTGAAGGCGGTGGTTTCAGTGTTCGCCGCCCGTTTCCAACTGCACAACTCGATCAAATTGATCCGTTTCTCTTGCTTGATGAAATGGGCCCTGCCGATTACGCACCGGGCAAAGCAGTAGGCGCGCCAAGTCATCCGCATCGCGGATTCGAAACGGTGACGTACATGCTGTCGGGCAGCATGGTGCACGAAGATTCAACTGGAACTAAAGCTGTGATCAAAAAAGGCGGAGTGCAGTGGATGACTGCTGGCTCCGGAGTAATTCATAGCGAGTTACCGACTGATGACATGATGAAACTCGGTGGTCGAATGCACGGCTTTCAGTTGTGGGTGAATTTGCCGGCTGCAAAGAAAATGATTGATCCTCGATATCAGGGCTATGAAGCTGAGGAAATGGCCACGGTGCAATTAGCCAATGGCGGGCACATCCGTGTGGTCGCCGGTGTGGTGCACGGGGCGAAAGGCCCCGTTGAAACGACTTCGCCAATGACGTATGCACACGCCGTTTTAGAAGTGGGCGATGTTGTGGAGTGGTTGCCAGAGGAGGGGCATACCGCCCTTATTCACGTATTTGACGGCGAAGCACGCGTGAATGAATCAACGAGTGTTTCTGGGGAAATGGTGGTGTTGCAAAGAACTGCTGGATTAGTGCGTGTGGAAGCGACTACATCCGCAGCGCAAATTCTGATTATGGGTGGCTTGCCGCTTGGTGAGCCAATGGTTCGCTATGGTCCTTTTGTCATGAATACAAAGGAAGAGATCATCACCGCTGTTGAGGAATACAACGACGGCAAGTTGGTGAAGGTGGGGAAAAACAGCCTGTGAGTTCAACAATTGCCACCACTTCCGATTACGTCGAGCGCATTGCAAAAGTTCGCGCTGCAATGACTGCACAACTTGTAGATGCGGCGTTGCTCTCGGTTGGTCATGACCTTCCGTATTTATCGGGTTACGAAGCAATGCCGCTTGAGCGTTTAACCATGCTGGTAGTTCCACGCACTGGACACGTGAGCATGGTGGTTCCGCGTCTTGAAGTGCCGCGAGTTGTTGCACAACCAGATGTGTTTTCGATTGTTCCGTGGAATGAAACTGATAACCCAATTGCAATTGTGGCGAAACTATTGGGCGATGCCAAGCGAATTGCGGTAGGCGATCAGATGTGGGCACGGTTTCTGGTGGAGTTGTTGCCACATGTTCCGGGTGCAACGTTCACTCGTGCAGTAGACGTGGTTGGCGCATTGCGCATGTCGAAGGACGCAAGCGAAATTGCTGCCCTTCGCGCCGCAGGTGCTGCAGCCGACAGAGTTGCCGCACAACTTCATTCGGGAAAGATTCCGCTCATTGGTCGTACTGAAGCTGCAGTATCTGCCGATATTTCTTCGCGCTTAATCGCAGAAGGTCACAACGTGGTGAACTTTGCCATTGTTGCGGCAGGAGAGAATGCTGCAAGTCCTCACCACCATGCTGGACCGCGAGTGATTCAGGCAAATGAAATTGTGCTCTGCGATTTTGGTGGAACGATGAATGGCTATTGCAGCGACATAACGAGGTGTGTATTCACCGGCGCAATTGCAAGCGACGTTGCCGATGCCTATGCAGTGCTCTTCGAATCGCAAGCTGCAGGAGTTGCTGCAGGTGTTGTGGGAAATGCATGTGAAGATGTAGATCGCGCCTCGCGCGCAGTAATTGAAAAAGCGGGATACGGCGAGTATTTCGTTCACCGCACCGGTCATGGCATTGGCATGGAAGCCCACGAAGACCCATACATGGTGAGTGGAAATAAGTTGCCCATCGCTGCTGGTCATGCATTCAGCGTTGAACCAGGAATTTATATTCCGGGTAAGTGGGGCATGCGATTGGAAGACATTGTCGTAGCAACAACGAGTGGTCCAGACTCGATGAATATGGCAAACCACAATTTGATCGTCGTTGAAGCCTAAGTTCTTCAGGTCATGATTCGTTTAGAAGCGGCAACGGTGATGTTGCAATGGGCCGTTGGAGGTCTTGCCTTCTTGTGGTTCACCACGCGTCGAAACGAAGTTGGCGCGGGCTATGGCATGTTGTTGCGCCTTGCCTATGGTGCCTTTGCAGTTATTGCTGTTGTGTTGGGTAATCGCTACGGAGTCAGCATTATTCGTGAAGCCTCAAGCGTTGCGGTTGCGGTTGCTGCGTTCGTGCTCATGAGAAACAAGCGATCAAAGTTCGATCTGATCGCACCACTGCTTGGTGTCCCGGGAATTATTGCTGCAGGAATATCTGCAGCGAGCGAAGGCAGCGGCGGTGACATGGTTGTGTCGTTATTGCGAATCGTCGTTGGAACACTGTTTCTTGGCGCAGTGAGCGACACCATGTTGTTGGGGCACTGGTATTTGGTGCAGCCGGGAATGCCGCGGAAGTTGATAAATGAAATCACTACAGCAGTTATTTACATGTGGCCGCTAGAAGTAGTGGTGTTGTTATTGCCAACCGGAATGATCAGCGTGTTAAATGGTTCAGTTGATGATGGCTGGAATGGTGTGCTCGGCTGGTTCTGGCTTGCGTCGGCAGTGGTAACTGGTGTGCTTGCATTAGTCACGCGAGCGGCGTTGAAAGAACGCAGCTATTCGGCAGTAATGGCCGCAACCGGTTTGATGTACTTGGCAATTCTCACTGCGTTTTGCACCGACATTGTTGGTCGTGCACTACTTGCTTAGTTCGGTGAGTTCGGTGCAACAAGCGCCCATGGTCGTGAGCGTTCCATAGCAAGACCGAGTTCGAGCAGTAATTGTTCGCTGAAATGACGTCCGTTTATTTGCAGAGCCACAGGTAGGCCATCGATGAGTCCAGACGGAATGGAAATTGCGGGGTTGCCGTACATGTTTGCCGGAAAGGTGAGCTTGCCGTTATTTCCCATTCCACCAGATACTCCACCAAAAACTGATGGCAACGGGCCTTCAGCATTGAATGCAACATCGGGGTTGCTTGCGGTAATCACAAAATCTGCCGCTTGGAAAATTTCGTGCATTCGCTGATTCAGCGCAGCACGACGAGATTCAATTTTCGCGCGAGCCTCTGCTCCGTATTTACCAAGAGTTGCTTGAATCCCAAATCGCATTTCTGGGGTGAGTACATCGGCGCACGCTGGCCAGTGGTCTGCCAATTGCATCTGAATTTCAATCATGCCGCTAATTGACCAAGCAGCTCCCATGCTGGGAAGAGTGGTATCGACGGTGATGATCTGCATGCCAGTGATTGACGCGAGATGAATTGCATATTCCTCAAGTTGTTGCCACATTGCAGGGGAGACCACCGCACCACCCCAATTTGGTGCGAGCACCGCTGTCTTGCCACGTAACGATTCAGCGTGACGTCCCAATTCGTGTTCCCAGTTTTCAACTCGTTGCAAGCTGAGTGGATCACGCGAGTCGTGTCCATTGCACACGTCGAACCAGCGGGCAGTGTCGCGAATACTGCGCGCCATCACTCCCGTATTCACGGTGAGGTTTCCAAGTTCGGTATGTGGCGCGCGAGGGATTCTGCCAAAGGTTGCCTTCAGCCCAACAAGACCAGTGAAGCCTGCAGGAATTCGAATTGAACCTCCGCCATCGCCACCGGTTGCGATGGTGACGAGACCGCCAGCAACTGCGGCAGCACTTCCGCCAGATGATCCACCCGGAGTGCGTCCATGTTGCCACGGGTTATGTGTTGCACCGTTTAAAACAGTGCGGGTGACATTCACGCCACCAAATTCACTTGCGGTGCACAACCCAATTGCATTTGCGCCGCCATGCTGCGTAACACGTTCGACCATGACGGATGTGTGAGTTGCCTTGCGATCGGCGAAGACCACGCATGCTTCGGTGTATGGCCACCCTTGAACCGCATCAAGTTCTTTTACGCCGAGTGGAATTCCGCCAAATGGTTTTGACACGTCAGCAGACTTTGCTCGATCAAGTGCGCCATCTGGATCAAGAAATGAAAAAGCATTGAGCGAACTTTTTTCAATGGCGTTTAACGATGCTTGCAACTCTTCTAGAGGGGATCGCACTTTGTTGCGAAAGGCATCTACAAGCGAACAGGCATCGCCCATCCACGGAGTATCAGTTGTGCTCATTGTCTTAAAGTAGTCGGCAAAATCACTCGCTCTATTAGTGTGGTGATGCATTATGGATACCAAAGCCTTCCTCGGAATAGAACCCTCAGGAGCGTTCGGACCGACAAATGGCAAATGGTCGATGGTCGTTCGACCTGGTCTTGTTACTGGCGGCAACTTTTTGTGGGGTGGATGCGGGTTGGCAGCTGCAGTTGCTGCAATTGAGGAACTGTCTGGTCGCACATGTGTGTGGGCGACTGCTCAGTATTTGTCGTATGCACGAACTGGCGAGACCATGGACATCGATGTCACGCTTGCAGTTGTAGGCCATCAAATCACGCAAGCGCGCGCAGTGTGTCATGTTGGTGATCGCGAAATTCTGACCGTGAATGCAGCAGTTGGCGAGCGTCCATTTGAGTACGCGCATTCGTTTGTAACAATGCCCGACGTGCCGCCGCCGAGTGCGTTGGTGCAGCGCGCTCATCGCGGTGATGTTTCAAACACCATTCATGAAAAAATGGAAGAGCGTTTTGTCATTGGGCGTGAGCTTGAAGACCTAGATGGAACTCCAAATGATGGTCGCACTCTGATGTGGGCCCGAATTCCAGAAGTGATCGATGGTGTGGATACAGCGACTTTGGCTGTGTTGGGCGATTTTGTGCCCATGGGAGTTGGCCAGGCGCTTGGTATTCGTGGCGGTGGAAACAGCTTGGATAACACGCTCCGCGTGGTTCGCCTCGTTCCCACCAAGTGGGTGTTGTTAGACATACATATACAAGGCGTGGAACGCGGCTTCGGGCACGGAACAGTAAACATGTTTGCCGAAGACGGAACGTTTCTTGCCACCGCAAGTCAAAGTTGTATTGCTCGAATGTGGAAGGAACCAAAATGATTCGTCGTAACGGAATGACTGTTCCACTTCCAGGTCATTTGCATGACCACAAAGAAAAGTATGCACAGTTGGCCGACTGGGGATACAGCGATATTTGGTCTGCTGAAACCGATGGTGCAGATGCGTTCACTCCGTTGGCATTGGCTGCAGCCTGGGAGCCACGCCTACGTCTTGGCACTGCAATTGTTCCTGCCTACACGCGTACTGCTCCGGTAATTGCTCAAAGCGTTGCCGCGCTAGCCGATGCCGCACCTGGCCGTTTTGCAATTGGAATTGGTTCGTCAAGCAATGTGATTGTGGAGCGTTGGAATGGTGTGCCATTCGTTGACCCGTACAAAAAAGTGCGCGACGTCGTTCGATTTATGCATGATGCATTCTCTGGAGAAAAAATCACCAAGGAATACGACACGTTTAAGGTGGACGGATTTCGTCTGAGCATTAAGCCGGCACAAAAGCCAACGATTCTCATTGCGGCGCTTCGTGAAGGAATGCTGAATTTGGGTGCGCGCGAAGCAGACGGTGTCATCATTAACTGGCTGAGCGCACAAGACGTAACCAAAGTTGCAAAAGTGGTGAACGACGCTGCCAACGGAGTGGAGAAAGAGATCACTGCGCGCATTTTTGTATGCCCAAGCGAAGACACCGAAGTGGTGCGCGCTGGTGCTCGTTTCGCAATTGCTGCCTACATGAACGTTCCGGTGTACGCCGACTTCCATCGTTGGATGGGTCGTGCGCCGTTGATGCAAGGAATGTGGGATGCGTGGAAGGCGGGCGACCGCAAAGCAGCCTTGGCTGCAATTCCCGATCAGGTGGTGGACGAATTGGTGGTGCACGGAAGTCCTGCACATTGCCGTGACATCATTTCTGAGTATTTCAAGAACGGTGTCACCACATCTTCACTTGCAATTCTTCCCCTTGATCCACAGTTGGATTATTGGAAGTCGGTTGAAGCGCTTTCACCAAGCGCCGGCTGATTCACCGGAATCACCATGACGTCCATTGAGTCCGATTCTGAAGTTGCGACGCGACTGGAATTTGAGGAGTCACAACGCAGCGAAGGCTGGAGGTTGTTGCGCGCAGCACTGAGAATGCAGCGTCGCAATTTACTGCTAGGCGCATTAGTAGGAATTTTGTGGGCGTCGTTCAAAGTTGCAGTGCCACAGATGACGAAATACGCCATCAACGACGGCATTGAAAAGAATGGCCCGTTGTTGCGATGGGCGTTGATTATTGGCGGTCTCGGGGTATTGACGGGAGTGCTTTCTGGCATGCGTCGGTACATCGCATTTCGAGAAAGCCGTTGGGCAGAAAAGAAGTTCCGTGAGCGCCTATTTGCGCACGTTCTGAATTTGAATATTGGCTATCACGACAAGGCCCAAACCGGACAACTGATGAGCCGGGCATCGAGTGATCTCATGCAAATTCAAGGATTTATTGTGATGATTCCCATCACATTGTCGAATGTGATTCAAATTCTTGCAGTCACAACGATTCTGTTTATAACCGACCCGATTTTGGCAATAGTTGCACTTATTCCTTTGCCCTTCGTCAATTTTGCGGCGCGAAGATTTAGCCACCGAATTCATCCTGCATCGATTGCTGTTCAAGCCGAACAGGCACAACTTGCAAACGTGGTTGAGGAAAGTGTTTCGGGGGTTCGCGTGGTGAAGGGATTCGGCGCCGAACAAGTGCAGTTCGAAAAACTAGAAAAGGAAGCCGACGACATTTTGCGCGAGTCAATGAAGGCTGCGCGAATCCGTTCGAGTTTTATGCCCGCAATTGATGTGTTGCCAGCACTTGGATTAGTCGCAGTATTGGGCGTTGGTGGGCACCGAGTATTAAATGGCGATCTCTCCATTGGCGACCTGGTCGCATTTAACGTGTATCTAACGTTGCTGATTTGGCCATTACGCAACATTGGCATGATTGTTGCTCTTGGTCAGCGTGCTGCTGCGGCGCTTGTTCGTATTAACGAAGTGATGACTACGCAATCGGAAATCGTTGAAGTCGCACAGCCGAAACTTTTGCCCATGAGTTCAAGCGAAACTCTTGGCGCGGTGAAGTTTGACAAAGTGGTGTTTGGCTACAACCCAGATTTTCCCGTACTGCGCAACTTCAATGTGGAGATCAAAGGCGGAGAGAGCATTGCCATTGTTGGGGCAACTGGGTCTGGCAAGTCGACGATTGCGCGACTGTTGCTGCGTTTCTATGACACTCAAAGCGGTCATGTTTTTATTGATGGAATTGATGTTCGCAAACTGAAGTTGTCCGACCTGAGGCAGCAAGTTGGTCTCGTATTTGAGGACACCGTGTTGTTTAACGATTTGGTGCGAAACAATATTTCATTTGCTAAACCAAATTCGAGTAGCGAAGAAATTGAGCGTGCGGCGAAATTGTCTGGAGCGCACGACTTCATTCTCCAACTGCCTCATGGTTACGACACGGTCATTGGCGAGCGAGGGTTTTCATTGTCGGGTGGCCAGCGTCAGCGAATTGCAATTGCGCGGGCAATCGTTGCCGACCCCAGGGTGTTGGTGTTGGACGATGCAACGAGCGCCGTTGACCCAAGCAAAGAAGGCGAAATTCGTGAAGCAATGAAAACCGTGATGTCGGGTCGAACGACAATCGTGATTGCTCACCGGCCCGGAACAATTGCTCTTGCGGATCGTGTGATTTTGCTTGACGACGGAAAGGTTGCGGCAGTAGGCGTCCATGACGAACTCGTTGCATCCAACGCCCGGTATCGCGAGGTCTTGGCAAACATGAGCAACATTGATGCTGCAGATAAGGCGGCGAACTGACATGTGGGCACAGGGTGG
>CANIHL010000050.1 GCA_947467375.1 Acidimicrobiaceae bacterium
CTCGAAAGACAAGGCTGCTGCAAATGCATTTGGCTTGTCGGGTTACCCATACTTCGTTCTTGTGGATGCACAAGGAAACGTGTTCAAGCGTGCAAGCGGCGAAGTTGCAATGGATGACTTGACCGCCATGATCAACCAAATGATTGGCGTATAACGCCACATTCTCAAGTTGAGAATCATTCTCATTATCGCTAGAGTGGCGTTATGAGAATGATTCCCAAAAGTCTTGCGCTCGGCGCCGGAATCATTGTTCTTCTCGCTGCATGTTCGTCAACGAAACCACAGACAACTACGCGACCAAACATTGTGGTCACCTACTCGGTGCTCGGCTCTGTTGTTAGCGACTTAGTTGGCGACGGCGCCACGGTCACCGTGCTCATTCCAGATGGTCAAGACCCGCACGAGTTTCAACCATCGGCGCGCGACATCGAAACCATCAACAACGCCAGCATCGTGATTTCAAATGGACTCGATTTCGAAGAAGGCTTACTTGAAGTTCTGGCTACTGCCGAATCAAACGGAGTTCCGCAATACCGAGTGGGCAACAACATCGTGCAGCGAACAGTCGAAGGTGAACACGTTGTTGCCGATCCACACTTGTGGCTTTCACCAGACAATTTCATACAAGCACTCCCCTCACTCACTAGTGCGATCAATGCAGCAACTGGGCTTTCCATTAACTCAGCAACAGAGTCGGAACAACTGAAGCAGCTAGACAACGATGTTTCAGAGTTAATGAGCACCATCGAATCGTGTGTCATGGTGAGCGGACACGATGAGTTGGGATACTTTGCAGACCATTACGGCTGCACGGTTGTAGGCGCAATCATTCCCGGTTTGTCCACCACTTCGGAAGGAACAGCGAAGCAGCTTGCGGTGTTGAAAGATCTTGCTGTAGCCAACAATGTGAAAGCAATTTTCACAGGTCTTGGCACTCCGCAAAATGTCGCCGACCAATTGGCTAACGAACTCAACATCAAGGCGGTAACGCTGAGCACGCATTATTTGCATGATGCTGCGAACTACCGTGAGTTCATGCTCAATCTTGCAAACCAGATTGTTGATGCATTGCAATGAACTATCTCATTGACCCATTTGCAAACAACGAGTTCATGAGGCTTGCTTTGTTTGGTGGAATCTTGGTGGCTTGCACCTGCGCAATCGCCGGAACGTTTGTGGTGTTGCGC
Organism: Acidimicrobiaceae bacterium; assembly: GCA_947467375.1. GTDB lineage: Bacteria > Actinomycetota > Acidimicrobiia > Acidimicrobiales > Ilumatobacteraceae > UBA3006. Next base: position 1,188 of record CANIHL010000050.1, read on the forward strand.
GGTTTGGCATTTGTTGGTGACGCACTTGCACACGGCGTGCTTCCCGGAATTGCAACAGCGATGCTGCTTGGAGTATCGGGAATTGTTGGAGCAGCAATTGGCGCGGCAGTCATGATGGGCGGCGTCAGTGTGGTGTCTCGACGATTCAGACTTTCGGGCGATACGGCAATTGGTTTGCTCTTCGTTGGCATGCTCGCTCTTGGCGTCATGATTACTTCGCGTTCAGCTTCATTTGTTGGCGACCTTGCCCACATTTTGTTCGGCGAATTACTGGGCATCACCACAACTGACTTGGCATGGCAGTTCATTGCACTCGTCATTGTTGGAATAATTGCCTTCGTTGGCCGTCGCCCATTCCTGCTGCTATCAGTAGATGACGGCCTCGCCCGCACCTCCGGGTTCTCCGCTCGCCTGTTCCACAACGTGATGCTGACCATGGTGGCCATCACCGTGATCGCCAGTTTCCAAACCGTTGGCACCTTGCTGGTGCTGGGAATGCTCATTGCTCCAGCAGCCACTGGCTCATTGTTCGCCCGACGGATTGAGTCCATGATGCTGATCGCAGCACTGGTCGGCTCGTTGTCTACATATATAGGTCTGCTCGTGAGCTACCACTACGACTTGGCAGCTGGCGCAAGCATTGTGCTTACCGCTGTTGTTATCTTCGCTATTTCAGCGACGGCAAATGAAATTCGAAAGTCTCGTGGTCACGACCATCATGATCACGAACATCCACACGTTCACGGCGAGATCCACGTCTGATGACCTCAATTCACGCTTCCTCGCTTGCAGTCGGATACGGCAAACGCCCGGTAGTCGACAACATCTCGCTCAATATGCAACCAGGTGAACTCCTGGTGCTTATTGGTACGAACGGTTCTGGGAAATCAACGTTGCTCAAAACTTTGGCTGGGCTCATCAATCCAATGCACGGCGACTTGTCGCTACTTGGGTCTGCACCAGGACAACTTCCAACCCAAGTTGCTTACCTACCTCAACATCCTGTTTCATCACACACACTTCCATTGTGCGTGCAAGACGTTGTTGCCATGGGCCGTTACGCGCACCTCGGTCTGTTCAAGCGTTCAACAGATACTGATCGCGCAATCGTGTTGGAATCCATGAAGCGAACCGGCATTGACAGCCAGGCAAACGATCCAATTCGCGATCTATCGGGTGGTCAGCAACAGCGAACGCACCTTGCACAAGTACTTGCACGTCGAGCAGAAGTGTTGCTGCTTGACGAACCAACTGCTGGCCTCGACTTAAACGGTCGCAAAGCAGTGGCAGATCTGATTGCAACAGAACGAGCCCGCGGCGTAACTGTGGTGCTCGCAACCCACGAACTGGCCGACGCGGAATCTGCAGACCTCGTGATGCTGTTGGCGCAACGAGTTGTTTCCTTAGGCGCACCAGCAGATGCACTTCGCGACGAATACTTACGCGAGTGTTTCGGCTTTACTCAGCCGCACTAATTCCTTCAAGCTTCATTAGCTGCCGTTTCATTTTCAAGCCGAGTGAATAGCCACCAAGGCCGCCATCACTTGCAATCACCCGATGACATGGAACAACAATCGGAATTGGATTCTTTCCATTAGCCGAACCAACAGCTCGAAACGCTTTGCCATTACGCATTGCTTTTGCTTGTTCACCGTACGAAATAGTTTTTCCAAATGGAATTCGTGTCAGCGTTTTCCATGCTTTTACTTGAAATGGCGTTCCTCGTAGATCTAGAGGAATATCAAACTTCTTTCGATCGCCAGCGAAATATTGCGCTAATTGTTTCCGTGCCTCTGCGAGTATCTCCTGTGCTCGACCATCAGGTTTCGTTGCTTCCTTGCTGTATTTCGCCTTGACATCAATAGCAATAAGGCCCTTTTGTGATGCGCTTAATCGAAGCTTTCCAACAGGTGAATCAACCACCAATTCGTTACGAACAATTTGCTCGGTCTTCATAGTTAAAAACCTACCCCATATGTCAAACCTGTAAAACTCAATTGCATGACAGCAACCGTGATGACCGACATTGAAAGTCCAGCAAAAAAGCGCATCGCTTTAGTTGCACACGACAACATGAAAGACGAAATGTTGGAGTGGGCACAGGCCCACCGCAGCGAACTTGCCCAGCACACCCTTGTTGGCACGGGAACTACAGGGCGAATCATTGCCGAACACACCGGACTAGAAGTTGAACGTTTAAAGAGTGGCCCGCTTGGTGGCGATCAGCAACTTGGCGGACGTATTGCCGAAGGCCGCATCGACATCATGATGTTTTTCTGGGACCCGCTAGAGCCTCAGCCGCATGACCCCGACATCAAAGCGCTTTTGCGAATTGCTGCCGTATGGAATATTCCCGTTGCATGCAACCGCGCATCTGCAGACTTCATTATTTCCTCACCGCTGATCTCACAGGTGTACCAGCGACGAGTGCCCGAATACCTCTAGAGCGTTGTTGGTGCCGGCGGCGGGCCGTACTGGTTCATCTCGACATCAGACGGAATCAACGTGAACACCAAGTTCACTACCCCTCCGATGAATGCTGAAACCAAGAATGCGATCATCATCCAAAGAGAAAATTGCATTCCGTTGTCAAAGAGTTTCTCGGAATCAAAGTTGCTAATTGATTGCGCGGTCTGCATTAGAAAACCGACAAAAGCAAGCACCGCTCCAAGTAGCGAAGCGAGCGGCCAAATCATCCATTTCGCAGATCGTCCAATGTCATGTAGTCGTCGGAACTGCAATGAAAGATTAGGGATAATGAGTCCTAGCGAGATCAATGACGCAATAGTCGCTGAAATGTTTTGCGAGACGGTTTGAATTACCTGACCAAAAAGAATGAACCACCAGAACTCGCTACGTGATGCGCGACCTTTGAAATTCGCATAATTGCGGAAACCCGACTTAACCGAATTCGGAAAGTTCATGTCTACTTTTCGTCCGCGCCCTTTGGCTCTTTTGGCAATCCGAGTACTCGTTCACCAACAATGTTTCGCTGAATTTGGCTTGTGCCACCCCAAATGGTTTCGGAACGTGAGAAAAAGAACGCCGACATCATTGGGCTAACCGGGTAACCCTCACGACGCTTGTCGCGTTGCGCACCTGGCCAGCCGGACTCTGTTGGACCGTTGTCAATCAGCATGGAATGTGCGCCAAAAATATCAAGCGCAAGTTCCATTGCTTCTTTGTGCATTTCTGTCCAATACATCTTGTTCGTTGCACCAAGTGCAATAACGCCCATGTCTTTTTTGCCTTCAAGCGTTGCTCCAAGTGAGCGAAGTCCGTTGTAACGAAGAATCTGATATTTGGAGTAGTACTTCATGAGGCGCTGACGAATGGAGTCTTCTTTGATTGCTCCGTTTTCTTTCGCAGTTGCCAACATGATTCGGAATTCTTCTTCGAAGCGGCGGTAACCGGTAGTTGCGCTCATGCCGCGTTCAAACGCGAGCGTGGAGTTGGCAACCTTCCAACCGTTGTTAATGCCACCAACAACGTTCTCTTTCGAGCAACGTGCATTGGTGAAGAACACTTCACAGAACTCTGCAGTTCCATCTGGCTGCACAATGCCACGCACTTCAACACCAGGTTGACGCATCGGCACTAACAGGTATGAAATTCCAGCGTGCTTCGGAGAATTCAAATCGGTGCGTGTAAGCAGGAAGCAATAGTCGGCGTGGTGACCTTGCGTGGTCCATACCTTTTGGCCATTAATGACCCACTCATCGCCGTCAAGAACAGCGGTGGTCTTCAAGCTTGCAAGGTCGCTGCCGCTGTTTGGTTCGCTGAACCCTTGGCACCAGCGCATCTTGCCGCTCAAAATTTGTGGCAAGAACTCTTTCTTCTGCTCTTCAGTTCCCCACTGCAACAACGTTGGACCAACAAGTGTGTCGCCGAAGAAGTCTGCACGCATCGGAGCCTTTGCATTTGCGAACTCTTCTGCAAGCACAACACCTTGCAATGTGTTCAAACCTTTGCCGCCGTATTCCTTTGGCCATGTTGCACAAATCCAACCACCGGCGAACAACTTGCTCGGCCATTCGAGGTTGAACTTCTTGCGCTCGTCATTCGTCATTTCGAAGCCTTCGTCAAACCAGCCCTTTGGCAAGTTCTCAGTGAGCCAGGCTTTTACTTCAACACGAAACGCTTCTGCTTCAGGGGTGTAAGTCAACATCTCCCTATTCTGCCCGCTAGCGACCTGTTGCGTCCATGTCGAGAAACATCATCGCTGTGCATTGTTCACAGTGCCGTTACATAAGCCTCGTAGTCTGAACCCTATGTTGGCAACGGTTTCAGCAGCACTTGAGGGGGTCAACCTGGGCCGCGTACTGCTGGACCTGACCATTATTTTGCTGGTCGCAAAATTGGCCGCAGAAGCATCCGACCGAGTTCGCATCCCGGCTGTCATTGGCGAAATTGCCGCCGGCATCGTGATTGGCCCTTCAGTGCTCGGCCTGGTTTCCGCAAGCGACATGCTGTTCGTCCTTGCCGAATTTGGTGTCATCTTTCTACTCATTCAAGTTGGCATGGAAACCGACGTTGCCGAACTGCGCAGTGTTGGACGGGCTTCCATGCTTGTTGCACTCATAGGCGTTGCATTACCTATGGCGCTTGGTGTTGGAGTGGGACTAGTCATTGGTGAGTCAACTAATACGTCCCTGTTTATCGGAGCCGCTCTTACCGCTACCAGCATTGGAATCACTGCTCGTGTGTTTGGAGACTTGCGAGCGTTGGCCACTATTGAAGCACGCACCGTATTGGGTGCAGCCGTTGTCGATGACGTTCTTGGCCTCATCATTCTCACCGTCGTCACGCGAATCGTGGAACAAGGTTCTGTGGGCATTGGCACCATCGCCACCACAATCGGTTTAGCTGTCGGATTTCTTGTGCTTACTTCAGTCATTGGATTTGCCACGTTTCCAAAAATATTTGCAACCATTACTAAACACAGTCGCAGCACTGCCACGGTTTCGGTAACTGCAATTGGTATCGCACTTGCGTTTTCAGTACTTGCAGACAAAGCACACCTGGCACCAATCATTGGAGCGTTTGTAGCAGGACTTGCACTGCGCAGAATTGGTGCCAGTGAACGAGTAGAGCGAGACGTTGCATCACTCGGTCAAATATTTGTCCCTGTGTTCTTTTTGTACATCGGTATTACTACTGACATACAAGCCATGTTCGATGCTCGCGTGATTGCAATTGCACTTGCCCTTTCCGCAGTGGCCATCATCGGCAAGATTGCTGCAGCAGTTGGCGCATTTGGCACAAAGAGCGACAAGTTGGTCATCGGATTCGGAATGTTGCCACGCGGCGAAGTTGGACTCATCTTTGCAACGATCGGCCTGAAAGTTGGCGCACTCAGCGAAGAGTTGTACGGGTCAATTTTGTTTGTTGTTCTGCTCACCACATTGCTCGCACCTCCTCTATTGCGTTGGAGGCTTGGCAAGGAATCGGTAGTAGTTGAAGACGCCGAACACGCTGAGCGACCTGCAAATGGTTGGGTTGACGCTCAAAACGGAATCATCGACTTGCACGAAATTCCACCAGTTCGACTACTCGTCGAAATTGGCCTTGATTCCGCACTGCTTGCCGCAGATGCTCGCCCTAGTGCGCGACTTCTGGACTGGTTCGCCATGCATCGAAATGCCACGCTTAGTTGGGAAAACGAGTCGGTTGTCCGCTTACTGAACGTGCTTCGTTACGGAAACGCTCGTTCATGGCGACTGCTCGACACCATTGGAATGGTGCAACGCGCACTCCCCGAACTAGCAGAAGCCATGTCTGCACGTGCAAGTGATTCAACCGAACTCGACCCCACGCATGCCTTGAATTTTCCAACTGTTGAAGCCGTTGTCTCTCAGGCTTCGTCAACTTCTATTGAAGGCGACGAATTAGTTTTCGCCGCATTTGCATACGACATTTCGCGATCGGGAGCAGATGGCCTTGCAGCAATTCGTCGACTTGGTCTTGATCTCACCATGATGTCGAACATTGAACTGATCGTTGATGGAGCGTCGCTGCTTCGATCTGTTGTCAGCACAGAGCCGCTCAATATCAACAGTCGTCTGCTCAGCCAGATTGCAACGCACCTCAAGTCACCAAGAGTGGTTGAACAATGTCGACAGTTGTGCGTTGCTCGAAGCGATTTCAACGACACCAGTTATATGGCTCTCGTTGAAGTGGTTTCAGAAGTTCAAGAATTCCTTGCGCACCCCGACCTTGTCGACTCAACATCAAATTCACTTCTTGAAACGCGAGTTAATGCCGCACTCGCTCTTACATCAAACTCCTCGGTTCGCTCACGAATCACCCATGCTCCGGCAAGTTATGCACTCAGCCACTCACCGGAACAAATGGTGCAACATGCAGAACTCGTGGAGCCATCGCCACGTCCTGGACAAGCCCGAGTTGCCGTTCACGCAACCGACAAATCCGATATTTGGTTGATCAATATTGCGTGTCGCGATCGCACTGCATTGTTGGCGCGACTATCTAGCGCGCTTTCCTCGCTCAACTTAAATGTGCTTGGTGCAGATATCGCCACATGGGGCGATGGTGCGGTGCTCGACATCTTCACCGTTCAATCGTCAACTCCCCCGAATCACGCTGAGGTAACAAATGCAGTTACCAATGCACTTGGCGGACGTCGCGTAAAGGTATCCGGACAGCGTCTTGCATTGCATGCAGTTATTGACAACAGTGCCCACCCTTGGCACTCCGTGCTTACGGTGAGTGGACCAGACCGCACCGGGTTGCTGAGAGATATCACCGCCACACTCGCTGACCTGAAAATGGTGATTCACCACGCCTACATCAGCACCGATCACGCGGTAGTGGAAAACAAATTTGAAATCTCCGATCGTCATGGCCGCAAACTTGCCAGCAACGAAATAGACAAGATCGTTCGTTCTTTCCAGTAGCCCTACCTAGAACCAAGCCGGATATATGGCGTAGAGTCGTGACGTGACCGTTACTGAAACTGCCCCAACCGGAACCGAGCGCTGGACCAATCAATGGAAAGAGCTCTACGAAGAAGTCATTAACACGGGTCTGTGCACGGGTTGTGCCGGCTGTGTTATTTCGTGCCCACACGAAGTAATTGGATACAAGCACGAAGAAGGCAATTACAAGCCATTCCATCTTGAAGAAGAGCTTGGCATCGACAATTGCACTCACGGCGAAAAGGGTTGCACCAGTTGCACACGCGCGTGCCCGCGCTTTCGTTCATGGGAGCCAGAAGCCGACATGCAACTGTTTGGCAAAGTTCGCGAAGAAACCCAAATGTATGGTCAGTACAGGCAGCTTCTGCTCGTTCGCGCTGCAGACGACAAGGTGCACGAGTTAGGTCAAGACGGCGGCTTTGTGAGCGCCATGCTCATTTGGCTCATGAACAATGACTACATCGATGCGGCACTCACCAGCTTCTTGGAAGGTGATGGAACTTCGTGGAAAGCATTGCCAGGAATTGCGCGCAACCCAGAAGACGTTCTGCGCGCAGCCGGAAGTCGCTATACCTACTCGGCCAACACGCTCGCCTTAAAAGAAGCGCAAGAAGAGGGCCTCAGCCGCCTGGCTCTTGTTGGCATGAGCTGTCAGTCATCGGTTCCACCAATTATGTGGAAGCGAAAGATCGGCAAAGTCAGCAAGCCGTTCCTGTTCAACATTGGCTTGCTGTGCTCGAAAACATTTGACGATGCAATTTTTGAAGAACTCTTCTTGGCCAAGTACGGCCTGAAAAAAGAAGAGATGGTCAAGATGAACATCAAGGGCGCGTTCCAAATTTGGATGAAGGACGGCTCGTTCCACGAAATCGATTTGAAGGAATGTCATCAGTGGACTCGTGAAGGTTGCAAAACCTGCCCAGACTTCGCTGCAGAACACGCTGACATTTCAACCGGCGGAATTGGCGAAGACAACGCATGGACCCTGTGCGTTGTGCGCACCGAACTTGGTGAAGAAGTAATGAACCGCATGATTAAAGACGGCAGCGTCATTGCTCGTCCTGCAGAAACCGATGCAACTGCAATGAAGTTGTTGAAGTTGCTCAGCACCGTAAGTCGCAGGCGCTGGCCGGCAACTGCACACCCTGCCCCGCTCGTTGGTGTTCCGCCACCGAAGAAAAAGGCAGACGGTTCCGCACCAGCCGCCCACTAACTATTTCTTTGCGAGGCGCACTGCTTTCGTAAACACATCGTTCAGCATTTTCTCAGTCAGTTTTCCTGTGAACGTATTTTGCTGACTTGGGTGATAGCTACACACCAACGTGTACTTGCCCGCATCCACCAACACACCATGACCGAACTTTGGTCGTGGCTTAACACCTAATTGATCGCACGCTGCTTTCAGCGCAATTGATCCGAGACACACAATCACTTTTGCGTTTGTAAGTAACTCAAGTTCGCGCTGTAAATATGGTGCGCACTTTTTCTCTTCAGCAGGAGTCGGCTTGTTCTGTGGCGGTGCGCAACGAACGGCAACGGTTACCCATGCACCAGTTAATTGCAAACCATCATTTCGGTTTTCCGATGCCTTCTGATTTGCAAGTCCTGCTTTATGCATTGCCCGAAACAGCCATTCGCCGCTTCTGTCGCCAGTAAAAACTCGCCCAGTGCGATTCGCGCCGTGTGCGCCAGGTGCAAGACCAAGCACAACAATTCGTGCGCCTGGGTCGCCAAAACCCGAAACGGGCTTGCCCCAATATTCTTCGTCTTTGTATGCGGCACGTTTTTCGACAGCAACTGTTCGACACCATTTCACCAACCTCGGGCAGCGTTCACAATCGTGAATTTCTTGTTGCAAAACACGAAGTGCCCGTGCATTAGTGGTCTGAGATGGCGTCGTCACTGCAAGGCACGATAGTTTGGAAAGTAACTCATGGCACGCCCAACGAAAAACTCACCGACATTGATCTTGATGGTTCGGCATGGTCGCACGCCAACAACAGGAAAAGTGCTTCCTGGCAGAGCCGCTGGGCTACACCTCGCCGATTCAGGCAAGGCCGAAGCCGAAGCGGTTGCCAAGCGCATTGGCGAAATCAAGGGCGTGTCTGCTGTGTATGCATCGCCACTTGAACGTGCTCGAGAAACTGCAGCGCCGATCGGCAAAATTCTTGGCCAGAAGGTGAACATTCATAAAGGTTTGCTTGAGTGCGACTTTGGCGACTGGACTGGCGCGCAACTCACTGCGCTGATGAAGAAGCCTGAGTGGACAACCGTGCAAAAGGCACCAAGCACCTTCCGCTTCCCACATGGCGAAAGCTTCACCGAAATGCAGCAGCGCATGGTGAGCGCACTCGATGACATTCGCGCGAAGCACCCTGGCGGAATTGTGGTGTGCGTTTCACACGCCGACCCAATCAAAGCCGCGGTTGCACATGCAATGGGTACGCACATCGACCTCTTCCAACGCATCGTCATCAGTACATGCTCGGTTTCCGCGGTTGCCTATTCGCCAAGCGGACCAGTTGTGCTCACCGTTAACTCAACGGGCGGATCGCTCGCCGATCTGCGTCCTTCCTGAACTGAATTTCTCATGAGTGACTTTTACGAATTTGACGAGACCGACGCCTTTACTACTGGCGCTCTCGGACAACCAGGTCAGCGCACATTCGTTATTCAAGTACGAGCAGACAGCAGTCGCTTCACTATGAAGTGCGAGAAGCAGCAAGTTGCAGCGCTGTCGCAATACATTCGTCAGTTACTTGCCGATGCACCAGATGTGCGCGAACGCCCAATGGATGAAATGCTGCAGCTGTCGAGCCCCATGGATGTGAACTTCACCATTGGCACGGTTGGCATTGCGTACGACCCACGCAGCGATCGCATGGTCATTCAAATTGAAGAACTTGTTCCGTTCGACGAAAACGAAGAGCCCATCATGGACGCCGAGGTCACACGCATTCGCATGCAGATCACCCGTGGGCAAGCCGTTGCATTCTGTGACCATGCAGACGAAGTGGTTGCAGCCGGACGACCACCGTGCATTTTTTGCGGCCGCCCAATGAATATTGATGGGCACATGTGTCCGCGCATGAACTAATTCCCAAGAACGATCTCGTTCAACTGTTGAAGCAGGGCGAGATGGAACTCGTTTCGCGCATGCCCTACAGCAGCAATGCCACGTTTCTTGTGAACATTACCAACGGCGACTTGCATTGCCAGGGCATCTACAAACCACTGAAAGGTGAACGCCCACTGTGGGATTTCGAGCCCGGCCTGCACAAACGCGAAATTGCTGCATACGAACTTTCGGAAGCAATGTCGTTAGACATTGTTCCGCCAACCGTTCTGCGTGAGGGGCAATTTGGCGAAGGCTCGGTGCAATTCTTTGTGAACGCTGTACTTGATGAGCATTACTTCAGCATTTACGAAAACCGACCAGAACTCCACGACCGCTTGCGCGCAATGTGCGCATTCGACATTGTTGCCAACAACACCGATCGCAAGGGCGGGCACTGCTTGCTCGATACCGCGCAACGCGTGTGGGCAATTGATCATGGCGTGTGCTTTGCTGCAGACTTCAAGCTGCGCACAGTCATTTGGGAATTCGGTGGCGAAGAACTTCCGCAGCAATTACGCGACGTCATTGAGCCGCTCGTTGAATCAGTTCCACTGAATATTTCAGCGCTGCTGAGTAGCGACGAAGTGTTTGCACTGCAGGAGCGTGCGCAATGGATCTGCGAAGGCGGCGCCTTCCCCATTGACAAAACCGGCTCGCGCTACCCGTGGCCACTGGTATGAGCGAATCACAGTACGACCTCATTAATCGAGCAGACCTCGATGGTCTCGTGCGCCTCATTGACGATTACTGCGAAACCCGCAGCTGGCACGACCTGCTGGGCTTGCGCGATGCCTGCAAGGCAGCCGTTGCCAATGGTCGCCAGGTGTGGCCAGCATCAACGCTGGCCGAATACCGTCTTGCGCTGCTTGCACCTGCAGAAATAGCCGTGCAAGTTGTCGGCGAAGAGGCTGGCCGTTTCACCATGGGTCCTTTAACCGAAGTCATTGCACAGAATCATCAATGGTCAGAACTCAGCGAGTTTCTTCAGCCATCTCCTACAGCTACTTACATTGCGTATGAATGTGGCATCCGAGGTCAGAGCGTTGACGGTGAACTCTTCCCAGCACTTGA
>CANIHL010000051.1 GCA_947467375.1 Acidimicrobiaceae bacterium
GTCCACCAACGTGATTCCGTCGGCCATGACAGTTTCTTCAAACGTTTCGACTGTGAGGTTGATAGTTGACATGGTGGCTCCTGACGTGATTATTGAACCTCTAATTTACAGTCAAAACCAATTCTTAATCGCCTTCACTAAACCCTGGCGTTGCCTTTAGGCCAGCGATCAATTCAGCTATCTCCGCTTGAGTCAGCTTCGCCTCAGGGTGACGTCCAAACGTGGTGTAAAAACTTGGTGGCATTGAACCATCTTGTGTTACTTCAATCGTGTCTTCTCCACGTTCTCCTGAGTTCCATTCCTGATAGTTCACCTTGCTGCGACCTTCGTCAACATGGCTCTGAACCATCCATGAAATTGGCGCGACTGATGCATAAGACGGATACTCAACTTCATTCGAATGGCATCCAAAACATGCGCGCACCATAAGTTCACGGGTGCGTGGCGACGACCATGCTGGTTCACCATTAATTGGTGGGTTCGTGTGATTCTTACCGTAAGGAATTGCTTGAATAACAATGAGCGTTCCAACTGTGGCCGCAAAGAACACCAGTAACAAACGGGTATTTGTTGTCGATTTATCTTTGTTCTTGTACACATACAGCAGAGTTGGACCTGCAATAAATGTTGTGAGCACGATGTAGCCAATTGGTGGCATTCCAATGAGAATGCTGACAATTAAGAACACCAATGCAAATGCAATGACAACACTTGAGGCAATTTTGTATTTCTTTATTTCACGCCAGAGCCACGATAAGAATTTGATTGCCACGTCCATAAGGTTTTTCACAATAAATCTCCCTTTTTGCCATCGAGTCGTTCGCGCAGGAAATCGGCATGCCCACAGTGTCGGGCATATTCTTCAATCATGTGGATGAGTATCCACCGTAGCGATACTGGCTCCCCTGTCTTGGTGCGGGTGGCTAAAGACACATCTTCAGGGACCTTCCCCTCAATGGCACTGCGGGATTCAGCAATCGCATGCTGCAACACTTCAATTCCTTCACTCAAAGTTGCAGCCTCTGGAAATTCAAAATCGCCGTCTGCAGTTCCTATTGCGACTCCATCAGCAGCAAAAAAATCTGGAAGTTCGGATTCATTTAGCAGCATTCGTCTAAACCAGTGTCGCTCTACTTCGGCCATGTGTCGCAACAACCCAAGAATCGAAAGATTCGATGGCTCCACTGCATGGCTGCGAGCCTGTTCATCGGTTAATCCGGTTGCCTTGGCGACGAGCACTGCCCGGTACTGATCGAGGAACTCATTCAGCATGTTCAATTCAGCATTCATCTACTTGTGAATGTTAGCAACAGTTCAATTGTTGTTCACCTAAACATGAACTCACATCAAGGTTGAAATGTAACAATTTCATTGTGATTCGTTTTCGACGAACCTCCTCGGCGGTTCACGTGCGACGTCGTGATCTCTTTGCATACCCAAGTTTTCGATATGCAATTTCGGGTCAATTTGTTTCACAGGCGGCCGATGCACTCACGTCATTCACACTTGCCGAATTGCTCGTTTTTTCTTTCAGTTCAGGACCGTCTCTTTCGGCAATGGCATGGACACTTTTGATTAGTGCTATTCCGCTCATTGTTGTAGGACCAATTGCCGGACACCTTGCAGATCAATTCAATCGAAAGGCATTGCTCAAACGAGGGCATATAGCACGGGCCCTGATAACAGCTTCCGCAATTCTCGCCACCAGCAGTCAATTTCGGGTAGCTGGATACATCGTGTTTGCAGCACTTCTTGGGATCACCAGAATTCTCTATACGGCTAGGGCGACAGCATTCCCGCGGTTAGTTCGCAAACACGAATTAGTTGCGGCAGATTCAACATCTTTGATTATTGGCGTTATTGCAGGTTCTACTGGCGCAGGTATCGGCATGGTACTTGTCGGTCATTCGGCTACCGCAGCGTTGTTGATTGCGGTGCTCGGACAATCACTTGCAGCATTCCTCTTCGGACGTATTTCAATTGATTTAGGAAAGGGAGCCAAGAACTCCTCGCGTGGACACGTATCACCAATTATCCACCAATTGAAAAAACCAAAAACCAAATTCGCAATGTTCGCAACTGCGAGTCACCGATTTATCCTGGGAATCTGCATAGCCAGCATCTCGTTACTGGTTGATTCTTCATATGGATTACACACCACTGGATATGTTGCGGTGCTGGGTTTTTCCGCTGCTGGCGCATTCTGTGGTTCAGTCACTGCTGAGTGGGTTTCGGAACATTTTCCGCGCAGGTCAATCACCGTGATCGCCTTCGCAGCCTCATCAGTGATCACTCTGATTTCTTGCATTGCTGCAACCCCTCGTATCGGATTGCTCTCTGTAGCAGTGGCGTCATTTCTATTCCAGAATCTTCGAGTCCGATCTGATGCAACAATTCAGGCAAACGTCTCTAAATCGAATATCGGTCATGTCTTTGCTGCATACGACATGCTCTACAACCTTGCATTCATCATTGGTGCAATCGTTGGAATTGGCTTAAGCGGGCTGCTCACTTTCGCCGCCGTTCTCGCCTGCGTTTCTGTAAGTTTTGCGGCAATGTCAATTGTCTTTGCAATCATTAATGATGGAAAACACGACGGCAAAACTTCGCCGAGCCAACACCCCTCTATTTGGCGAGAGTTTGCGAGAAAACCTGTAGCTGCTGGGTGATCGTTCGGTTTGCGCGCACCGATCGAGCAGTAGAACGGATAACTGAAATTGTGGGCCAAACCATGAACGCAACGACGTAACTCATGACCCCATATGAACAGTGGAATATGGATTGACCGAAAATGTGAGATTACGGCGAGGTGAATTACTACAAAACTCTTGCCTGCTCCTACAGTGTGAAATATGAAAATTCTCGTCATCACTGCACACCCTGACGATGTGGACTTTGGAGCCGGCGGAACGGTAGCAACGTGGGTTTCGGAAGGCCACGAGGTGGTGTACTGCTTGGTTACCGATGGACAAGCCGGCGGATCAGATAACACCATCACTCGCGATGAGATGGCTCGAATTCGCCGACAAGAGCAGACCGCTGCTGCCAATATTCTTGGCGTGACCGAGCTGCATTGGCTGGGTTTCCCTGACGGTGCAGTAGTTCCAGACTTGAATTTGCGCCGTGAAATTAGCGCCGTCATTCGCATCGTTAAACCAGATCGCGTCCTCACCCAATCCGCCGAGAGGCGTTACGACCGCATTTATGCATCACACCCTGATCACCTGGCGACAGGTGAAGCGGCGTTGTGTGCCGTGTACCCAGATGCGCGTAACGAGTTTGCGTTTCCCGAATTGCTCAGTGAACGCGGGCTTGCACCACACAGTGTTCCTGAAACATGGATTATGGCTGGACCAAACCCGAAGCATTTCATTGACACCACCGACATGCTCGACAAAAAAGTTGAAGCGTTGCTGTGTCATGCAAGTCAGCATCAAGAACCAGCAGAATTACCTGCGCGAATGCGCGGATGGGGCGAGCAAATTGCTCAGGCTGGTGGTTTGCCTGCAGGCAGAACAGCCGAAGCGTTTCTAGTAGTAGATACGAAGTAGTTCTTCGCTACGGAAGAACAGTGGTTTCGGTTGGCACCGTGACAGCCGACGGATCCAGCGTTGTATCCACTGGAACAGTTGTGTCGACAACGGTGGTTTCCGGAGCAATAGTTGCAGGCGGATCAGTTTTTGCCACATCAGGAATGGTGACATACGAGTAATTTTTGACCGGCTGTGGCTGACCAAGCCAAAATCCAAACGACACCAAAAAGACGAGGATTGAAAAGAGCGTTGAGTTGCGTGGTCGACGAATTTTCATGCGGTTACTCCACCACTCACCTTGATTGCTACGTATGTGCTTCGAAGTTCTGCTGCAATTCTGCGACGAAGCTCTCGCTCCACTTTCCACTGCTGAACAGGCAGTGACCTACCTGCAACGCGCACTTCAACATCGGCCTCACCCAAACTGTCAACGCCTTGCACACTTGGAACTTCAATCAGCATTTCAGCAAACTTCGGATCGCGAGCCATTTCGGCACACACGCGATCTATGCGGATGATCTCTTTTTCAATATCGCTTTCGCGTGGCAATGGAACAGTCACCAATACGCGCGACCAGTCACGTGACATGTTCACGTTTTGCCGCAATTGACCGTTCGCAATACTGATGAGATCGCCATCAAAGGTGCGAATTTTCGTGACTCTCAGCGTTACTTCTTCCACTCGACCCTCTGCCCATCCAACAATGCCGAATGGCCCAAGACGCACAATGTCGCCTACGCCGAATTGGCGCTCAGCGATGATGTACAGACCGGCGATGATGTCGCCCACCATCTGCTGTGCACCAAAACCCAAACCCGCACCAGCAACTGAACCAAGGAATACCAGCGCCGACGAAGGAAGATTGAGGCGCAGGAAGACCGACGTAGTGGCAACGGCAATAACAATGAAGTTGATTCCCCAGCGCATTGCGCCAAGTACTGCGGCACGGTGCGCACCAGTGGACAGCGTGGAAAGATCGGAACTATCTGGATTGCGATTCTTGACACTCAGAATTTGCTGATCGGCGATGAATGCAACGAGGCGCATGAATACATGTGCACCAGAAATGGTCATGATGATGGCGACGAGGTCGACCCGTATCCATTGCGAAACGGTGTCTTTGCCCGTGGCGGCAACTAATACAGCTAATGAATGCATCGCCACAAGACTACGAGAACCACAGCTAGTGACGGTGGCATGGCACAATTGAAAAATGGACACTGAAATCAATAAATTACGCAGGCTCAACCTCATCGCAGGACTGCTTCATTTTGTTTCCCTCATTGGAATTATCGCGCTCTCCAATGACGCCGCTATGCCGGTGCGTGCCACGTACCTCACCGATGCCCCAACGCTCGATGCGTTCTCAGACCCTGTACATCTGTTCAACCTGAATATCAGTTGGATGATCGGTGCATTTTTGGCGCTGTCAGCTTTCTTTCACTTTTTGATCATTAGCCCAAAGTTCTTTCCTCGATACAGCGCTGGGCTTGCTGCCCGCCACAACTACTTCAGATGGGTCGAATACTCATTGTCGTCATCACTCATGATCGTGGTCATTCTGCAACTCAATGGTGTTTCTGACTACATCGCACTTTCTGGAATGTTTGGCGTGAACGCATCAATGATTTTGTTTGGATGGTTGCAGGAGAAATATGTAAAACCTGGAAGTGGCGAAATGTTGCCGTTTTACTTTGGCTGCATTGCTGGAGCAGTTCCCTGGATCATGATTGCCATCAACATCTTTTCGCCAAACGGGCCTGCGGAATCGGCTACACCAGGTTTCGTCTACGGAATTGTGATTTCTCTATTCCTCTTGTTCAACAGTTTTGCACTCGTTCAATGGAAGCAATACAAGGCACAAGGAAAATGGGCGAACTACCTACACGGAGAACGGGCTTACATTATTTTGAGTTTGATTGCTAAGTCGTTACTTGCGTGGCAGATATTTTCAGGTGCGCTTGCGGTATAGCTTTCGCACCCGTGACCAAGCAAACACCACTACCGCAACCACTATCGCCAGTTCCACCAACTTCTGGATAGGCGACATCACTTCGCCAACTCGCTCCCAGTTGTCACCAAGTAACGCACCAGCACCAATCAGCAAGATATTCCACACAAGGCTTCCAGCAAATGTGTAGGCAATGTATGGAATCAGTTTCATCCGCCTAAAACCTGCAGGAATAGAGACCACAGAGCGAATAAGTGGCACACAGCGTCCAATAAGAACCGCGCTCGTTGCGTGCCGGTCAAACCATTCCTCGGCACGAGAGAGGTCTACTTCTCGAATTTGTATCCACTTACCAAATTTTCTTGTGAACGCATGCAAGCGTTCGTCACCAATAACAGCTGCAATCAAGTACATGATGAGCGCCCCGCCAACAGACCCAACTGTTGCCGCAAGAATCATGACGACTACTGATTCGCTGCCCCGCTGAGCAACGAATCCGGCAAATGGAAGCACTATTTCTGATGGAATCGGTGGGAAGACATTTTCGGCAACGACTAGAAGAGCAACGCCCACATAACCAAGTTGTTCAATGACATCCTGTACCCAGGTAGCAAGTGAACTAAACAAACCGATATCTACTAACGACTGAGTTCTTTGCGGTTCTTAAACTTCGAAGCGCGGTAATCCTTGTTCATCAGTGCAATGACATCCACTGAAATTTCCTTCGGGCATGCCGCGGAACATTCACCGTGGTTGGTGCACGATCCGAAATGTTCATCCATCGTTTCCACCATGGCTTCAGTGCGCTTGTGGCGCTCTGCTTGACCTTGCGGCAGGTAGTTCAGGTGCGAAATCTTTGCTGCAGTAAACAAGTTGGCAGCGCCGTTCGGGCATGCAGCAACGCACGCGCCGCAACCGATGCATGCAGCCGAGTCCATTGCGGCATCGGCAACCGGTTTTGGAATTGGAATGAGGTTTGCATCTGGTGCACCACCAGTTACGGCAGTGATAAATCCACCAGATTCGATGATGCGGTCGAATGCTCCACGGTCGACCATGAGGTCCTTAATGATCGGGAATGCGGTTGCTCGCCAAGGCTCAACCACGATCGTGTCGCCACTCTTGAACGTACGCATGTGCAACTGGCAAGTTGTCGTTGCTTTTTGCGGACCATGTGCAACACCGTTAATCATCAGCGAACACGTTCCGCATATTCCTTCGCGACAATCGTGGTCAAACACCACAGCTTCTTTGTTGTCGCTAATGAGCTGTTCATTCAACACGTCGAGCATTTCAAGGAATGAAGCTTCATCGCTAATTTCATCAATGGTGTAGTTCTCAAAGTGGCCCGAATCTGCTGGGCCCTTCTGGCGCCAAACTTTCAATTTGAGATTCTTGAGATGGCTCACTTGTAGCTCCTTGTTGCGAGATGTGCAGTTTCAAAAACCAACTCTTCAGCGTGGCGAGTTGGCTTCATTGGATCGTTTGTCCATTCCCATGCAGCAACATGACAGAACTTGTCGTCGTTACGCAAGGCTTCGCCTTCTTCTGTTTGATACTCAGAACGGAAGTGAGCGCCGCAGCTTTCCTCACGAGTGAGGGCGTCTTGACACATGGCCATTCCCAACTGGAAGAAATCGTCAACACGGCCGGCCTTTTCGAGAGTCTGGTTAGTGCTGTCGCCAGTTCCCGTAACACGAAGGTCGGTCTTGAATTCTTCGTACAGAGCAGGAAGATCGGAGAGTGCGCTTTGTAATCCTTCGCGCGTGCGCTCCATGCCACATTCATTCCAAATGATTTTGCCAAGTTCGCGATGGAACCAATCTGGTGAACGCTTGCCCTTCACATTCAAATAGCCGTTGTAGCGAGCACTTGCTTCTGTCTCGGCTTGCTTGAACGCTGGGTGATCGGTTCCTGGAATAGTTTTTCCAAGCAACGATGCCAGCTGATTGCTAATGGTGTACGGCAACACGAAGTATCCGTCTGCCAACCCTTGCATCAATGCCGAAGCACCAAGTCGGTTTGCACCATGGTCGGAGAAGTTTGCTTCACCGGTTGCATATAGACCAGGAATGTTCGTCATCAACTCGTAATCCACCCACAAGCCACCCATGGTGTAGTGAGTTGCTGGATAAATACGCATCGGCGTCTTGTATGGGTCTTCGCCGGCAATGCGCTCATACATTTGGAACAAGTTGCCGTAACGCTCTTCCACCACATCGCGACCAAGTCGTTCAATGGCTGCAGAGAAGTCCAAGTTGACACCATTTTTCAGTGGCCCAATTCCCTGGCCCTTGTCGACTAGTCGCTTTGCTGCGCGAGAAGAAATGTCACGTGGTGCCAAGTTTCCATACGACGGATACAAACGCTCGAGGTAGTAGTCACGCTCACCTTCAGGAATCTGATCTGCAGGTCGATTGTCATCGGCGCGCTTTGGCACCCATACTCGCCCATCGTTACGCAGCGACTCGCTCATCAACGTGAGTTTTGATTGCGTTTCATCTGCCTGAGGAATACATGTTGGGTGAATTTGTGTGTAGCAAGGGTTGGCGAACAATGCGCCACGACGATGCGCACGCCATGCAGCGGTCACGTTGCAGTTCATTGCATTTGTTGACAAGAAGAACACGTTTCCGTATCCACCAGTTGCCAACACAACTGCATGGGCTGCATGCGACTGAATTTCTCCAGTCAGCAAGTCACGCACAACAATTCCTGCGCAACGACCGTCGATGGTCACGGTGTCAATAAGTTCGGTGCGGTTAAACAAACGAACTCCGCCCAAACCAACCTGACGAGCCATCTGTTGATACGCACCAATGAGCAATTGCTGGCCAGTTTGACCCCGCGCGTAGAACGTGCGGCTTACTTGTGCGCCACCAAAGCTGCGATTGTCTAGCAATCCGCCGTATTCGCGAGCGAATGGAACACCTTGGGCAACCATTTGGTCAATGATGTCAACTGAAACCTGAGCCAAGCGATGAACGTTCGCTTCGCGTGAACGGAAGTCGCCACCCTTAATGGTGTCTTGGAACAAGCGGCTAATGCTGTCGCCGTCGCCCTGGTAATTCTTTGCTGCGTTAATTCCACCTTGTGCCGCAATGGAGTGTGCGCGACGCGGTGAATCGTGGAACGTGAATGCATCAACTTGGTAACCCAGTTCAGCAAGCGTTGCAGCAGCAGATGCACCTGCAAGACCTGTACCAACAACAATGATTTTAAACTTGCGCTTGTTGTTTGGGTTGACCAACTTTGCATCCGCTTTGTAGTTGTCCCACTTTTCGTGCAATGCACCTGCTGGAATTTTTGCGTTAAACGTATTCATAAGTTCCTACTTCACAATTCCTGCGATAACCGCAATGGGAAAGGACACGTTGCCAACAACAACGATGGTGGCAAATGCTGTGGCAAAACCACGACGCCATGTATTGAATCGAGGATTGTTCCAACCGAGCGATTGAAAGATGCTCCATGCTCCGTGGAACAAGTGAATGCCCAGCAACACGTTGGCGATGACATAGAACGCGGCAACTACTGGACGATTCAAACTGTTCAACACATTTTGATACACCTCACCCTTCACGAACTCACCATTGGTTCCCGTGGTGTTCACCACTCCCAACGTGAGGTCAAGAATGTGCCAGATCAAATACGACAAAACGATGATGCCGGTCCAACGCATGGTGCGACTTGCAAACTTTGCAACTTGATAATCGCGCGGACCTTGATACTTCACAGCACGAGCGAAACGATTCAAACGCGTAAGCGACCATGCTGCATGCAGGTGAAGCAACAACATGGTGATGAGTCCGCCACGCAGAATCCACAACACCACGCCCTTAGGCGCAAGCGGGTACAACAATTCTTTGAGGAACTCGGCGTAATGATTAAGGGCTGTTTCACCCATGTACATCTTCAAGTTCCCAATCATGTGGAACAGAACAAAACCCATCATGGCGATACCGCTGATGGCCATGACGTACTTTTTGCCCACAGCAGTGGAGTACAAGTCGAGTAAGAACGGACGTTTGCGACGGGTGCCAATGGCAGTTGCCGTTACTGGCTCCCGCTTGGAATCCAGTGTTGAAGAAGTAGTTGCCATAAGGATCGCCTTTACGCTAGTTCTGCTGCCCCGCTGGCTGAGAACCCCTGCCATGTGACATTGACCTATATATAGGTAAAGGCTGACCATTTCGCCCTGAGGGGCGCCGATTATCTACACTTTCCAAGACACATTCCACAGGGACCCCCAATTGGGGCGTGCCCTATTAATCCATCGGAGAAAATACACGTGACGTCAATACTCGCATCAGAAGGCGGTTGGCAGACATTCACCCTTAAGGGTGGTGAATGGGCAATCCTGGGCCTTTCCGGCGCAGCAGCCATCCTTGCCTTGCTTGTCGGCTGGTTTCTAGCCGTACAGGTCTTGAAAGAAGATCAAGGCACACCAAAAATGCAAGAGATCGCTCGCGCGATTCAAGTTGGTGCAGGGGCTTACCTCAAGCGCCAATTCCGCACCATCGGCATGATCCTTGTACCAGTAGGTGCAGTCGTGTTCTTTACTTCAGTTGCAATTTCCAAACCAGGTGAAGGTGGCGAAGCATTGAGCCAAGTTCAATCCGGCTTGTACCGCACCGTTGCATTCGTGCTTGGTTGCGTTGCATCAGGACTTACCGGTTACATCGGTATGACACTTGCAACTCGCGGCAACGTACGCACTGCAGCAGCGGCTCGTCGTGGTTCGATGAAAGATGCACTGCAAGTTGCATTCCGCACCGGTGGTGTTGCAGGAATGTTCACCGTTGGTCTTGGTTTGCTTGGTGCAACCGCGATCATCGCATTGTTCCAAAACACATCTTCGGCAATGCTCGTGGGCTTCGGCTTCGGTGGTTCATTGCTCGCATTGTTCCTCCGCGTTGGCGGTGGAATTTTCACCAAGGCAGCCGACGTCGGCGCCGACTTGGTGGGCAAAGTTGAAGCAGGAATTCCAGAAGACGACCCACGTAACCCAGCAACAATTGCTGACAACGTAGGTGACAACGTGGGCGACTGCGCAGGCATGGCAGCCGACTTGTTCGAAAGCTACGAAGTAACTCTCGTTGCATCGATCATTCTTGGTGTTGCAGCGTTTAACTCAGTTGGACTCAACCCAGCACTTGGTTTGGTGTTCCCACTTGCAGCACGTGCAATTGGTGTAATCGCATCCATCGCCGGCGTGTTCGCCGTGCGTGCCAAGGAAGGCGAAACCAACGCATTGAAGCCAATTAACCGTGGCTTCTTGGTTGCTGGTTTGCTCACTGTTGTTGGAACATTTGCACTCGCATTCAAATACGTCGGTAACCCAGACAAGGGTGCTGCAGGATTCGGTGGATCAACTGTTGACATGTCATGGATCGGTCTTCGTTTGTTCGGAGCCGTTGTTGTTGGTTTGATCCTTGCTCAGGTTCTTAGCCGCTTGACCGAATACTTCACTGGAACCGAATACGGCCCAGTAAAAGAAATCGCAGAAAGCACTGAAACAGGCCCAGCAACTGTGGTTCTTTCAGGAACAGCATCTGGACTTGAGTCATCGGTATACGCAATTCTCTGCATCGCAGTTGCACTTGGTGCAACGTTGTGGATGGGTGGCGGAGACGTTCAGTTCTCGTTGTACCTCGTTGCATTGTGTGGCATGGGAATGCTCGCAACAACTGGTGTCATCGTTTCTGAAGACACGTTCGGTCCTGTTTCGGACAACGCAGCAGGTATTGCTGAAATGGCCGGCGAATTGCACGGCGAAACCGGCAAGATCTTGGTCAGCCTTGACGCAGTAGGTAACACCACAAAGGCTGTTACTAAGGGCTTCGCAATTGGTTCTGCAGTAATTGCAGCAGTTGCATTGTTCGCTTCGTACATCGAAACCATTGCTGGTGAACTTGGATTGAAAGATGCAGTTACTGGTAAGCCACTTGAAGGTTCAGCAATCTTCAAAGCTGCAGAAACACAGATCAACGTTTCCGATGTAAAGACCTTCATTGGTCTACTCATTGGTGGTTCCGTTGCCATGATGTTCTCGGCACTTGCCATTCGTGCAGTAGGACGCACCGCTGGTGTTGTTGTGCAAGAAGTACGAAGTCAGTTCAAAGATGGCGGCATCATGGCCGGCACCAAGCAGCCTGACTACGGCCCAGTTATCGACATCTGCACCGCAGCATCGCTACGCGAACTCACCACCCCAGCACTCTTGGCAGTTCTTACGCCAGTCGTTGTTGGTTTCGGTATTGGTTACGCAGCACTTGGTGCGTTCCTTGCAGGCGTTATTCTCACCGGCCAGCTCATGGCTAACTATTTGAGCAACGCAGGTGGCGCATGGGACAACGCTAAGAAGTACATCGAAGACGGCCACCATGGCGGCAAGGGCTCCGATGCACACAAGGCAGCCGTTATCGGTGACACCGTTGGTGACCCATTCAAGGACACCGCTGGTCCAGCACTCAACCCACTCATCAAGGTGATGAACTTGGTTGCATTGCTCACACTTCCAGCAATCATCAAATACCAAGAAAACGATGGAGTTCGCTTTGCAATCGCAGGCATTTCACTCGCAATCTTGGTTGTTGCAATCTCATTCTCGCGTCGCAAGACCGCGAGCATGGTTGCAGCGTAAGTAACTAGGCGTTCCAAATCGGCGCTGAGATGTCGTCACTTCGATATCTCAGCGCCGAATGGATCTCGGCCATGTCGGCCGGTGTGAGCGCAGACTCCACACTTTCGACACTTGCTTCTCAGCACACCGT
>CANIHL010000052.1 GCA_947467375.1 Acidimicrobiaceae bacterium
GCTCATCCCGTCGCACGACGAGTAGACAATTTGTTGGGGAGCAAGGAATCGAACCCTGAATAACAGAACCAGAATCTGCTGTGTTGCCAGTTACACCACTCCCCAGAGTGACGACGCAAGGTTATCGGCAACCCTAAATCGACCGCAATACCATCCCGATCAATTCGTTAATCGGTCGAGGGCCTGAAAACCAATGACATGGGCAAGTGCAAGACCTAGCCCTTCATTGATCATTCGCCTTTTCTCCGCCCCTCCTGTCACCGCAGAATGCTCGGTCGGAGAAACATAGGCAGTTAAACCGAGGTCTTGCGCAATCAATCGTGAACGGAGCGCGTGATATGGATCGGTCACAATTTCGATTGATGAAAGCCCTCGGCTCTGCAAAATTTCTGCAACACCCTGAAGCGATTGCAACGTCGTTGCACCAATATCTTCCATAGAAATTGCCGATTCAGGAATTCCACCTGCAACCAAATAATCGGCAGATGCTCGTGCTTCGGTAAAGCGATCCCCTGGCTGATTTCCGCCAGTTGTCACCACCAGTTTGGCAACGCCTTCTTTCCACAGCGTGAGCACATGATCAAGTCGAGCCTGCAATTGCGGGGAAGGTCTTCCGTCGTACTGCGCAACGCCCATGACGACAATCGCATCAACTTCTCTCGCGCCACTACTGCGCCCCACTGACCACACCTGAACAATGTTCAGACATACATACATGAACCCAGCCAACACAAGCACGGAGATGGTGCCTGCGCGTTTCATGACAGCGTGTTATCCGGCAGCGCGAACAAGTGCAGCGCGAATTCGACACAACGATTCCTCGCGGCCAAGCAACTCAATTGGTTCAAACAAAGGCGGACCAACTGCGCGGCCCGTGATTGCAATGCGCAGCGGCCCTTGCAATTTTCCAAGCTTTACTTCGTGCTGAGTTCCAACTGCTTCCACTGCAACTTTGATGCTCTCTGTGTTCCACTCAATAGTTTCAAACGCGTTCGCAATTTCAGTCAGCGTTGGCACTGCGAAATCTGCGCTAAATGCTTTCGTGAACGCGGCTTCATCAATTGGTGGCTCAGCCAAAAAGAGGAAGTCCACCATCGCCACCACTTCAGCCATCACCACTACTCGCGTTTGCACCAGTGGCGCCATTGCAGCAAACACTTCAGGCTTGTACCGATCTGCCGGCCAGGTTGCTGCCGAACTTGTCAACACTTCATTTGCGGCAGCAACAAAGGCATCGTGTGTCATCAAGCGAATGTATTCGCCATTGAATGACTGCAATTTTTTAATGTCGAAAAATGCCGGCGAATGATTGACGTCTTCCAAACGGAATTCGTCCTGAATTGTCTGCAACGGAACAATCTCGGTGTCGCCACTTGGCGCCCAACCCAGTGTCATCAAATAGTTCACCATTGCATCGGGCAAAATTCCCTCTTCGCGATATTGCTCGACTGCAACTTTGTCGCGGCGCTTTGACAGCTTCTTGCGCTGTTCGTTCACCAGTACTGGCACGTGTGCCCACACAGGTGGCGTGTGGCCAAGTGCGTCCCACAGCATTTGCTGCTTTGGGGTATTCGGTAAATGTTCCTCTGCGCGCACCACGTGAGTGATGTTCATGGTGATGTCATCGACCACGTTGGCAATGAGAAACACTGGCGTGCCGTTGCCGCGCAATAACACAAAATCTTCAATCGTGGAGTTCTCGAATTCCACCGCCCCGCGAACTGTGTCGTTCACGATGGTCTTTCCTGCAGGAACACGGAACCGCAATACGTGTCCAGGACCTGGGCCCAATTTACGATCGCGCGAAAACCCGTCATAACCATTCAGTCCTGCTGCTTTTGCTCGTTCCTGAATTTGTTCGGTGGTCTGATCGCAGTAATACGCATTGCCTGCTTCAAACAACTTGTGCGCAGCGGCAACATGCTCTGTTGCATAGGTGGACTGGAAATACGGTCCTTCAAAATGCGGGTCGTTGCTGTCGATGCCGATCCATGCAAGCGCGTCAATAATTCCCTGTGTCCACTGCGGTTCATTACGAGATTCGTCGGTGTCTTCAATGCGCAATACAAAGGTGCCGTTGTGCTTCAGGGCAAGTAGCCAGTTGTAGAGCGCAGTGCGTGCGCCGCCAACGTGAAAATAACCGGTGGGCGATGGCGCGAAACGATAGCGAGGAGTTGCAGACATGTGCTTTCAGGCTATCTGAGCAAAGCACTCACCCTGAGTGAGCACTAAGTTGAGGCGCATGACAATTGGATCTCAAGTCAATGTGTACGGCGAACCAATCGAAACGTGTTGCACTGCTCCACTTACAGGTTGGTACCGCACTGGATGTTGTGAGACCGGTGGAGACGACACAGGCGTACACACCGTGTGCGCGGTGATGACCGATGAATTTCTTGCATTCTCAAAGATGAGCGGCAACGACTTATCGACACCAATGCCTCAATATGGTTTTGACGGGCTCAAGGCTGGAGATCACTGGTGCCTTTGCGCATCGCGTTGGCAAGAAGCTTTCGAAGCAGGGATGGCGCCGAAAGTAAACCTTCGTGCGACTCATGTGCTCACGCTCGAATTTGTGAACCTTGCAGACTTAGAAAAGTTTGCGCTGTAACTAGATAAATTCCATCGGGCGATGTGCGCCTGTTGGAAGTTGCACGTCAATTACATCGTTTGGCGAAACGGTTCCGCTAGCTACCACAACCGCAAGCACGCCAACTGGTCGACGGAATGCGCCACTTTCGTTCTTTTCACGTACTGCAGCAAGCAATCCGTCTTGAAAACCATTGAGCTGTTTGCACGGCGTTCGAATACCCGTCAACTCAATTGCAGCCCCACTTGCAAACACCAAACGAGTTCCGTGCGGAAGCGACGTGAGTTGCATGCCACTCGTAGTGATGTTTTCACCCATTGAGCCTCGCTCAACATTGAAACCTTCCTTACGCAATTCTTCAATCAGCTCGCTTGCAATGAGGTGCACCTGACGCAAGTTCGGCTTTTCTGGTTTCTTGCGACGCAGATACGAATGCTTCACTGTCTTTCCAGCGTGTGCATCCCCTTGCACTCCGACACCAGCAATGAGCTCAATTGAGCTTTGTGCTTGTTTTGTGAATGTGTGTTCAGGCGAAAGGTGAACACCAACCACTGAATTAGGCATGCGTTACGCGCCGGTGAGTGCACGCCACGACATCGGCGTCACTGCGGTGAGTTGTTCGATGGAAAGTTGGTACGTCGTTTCAGGAACAAGCCCTGTTATTTCGCGAACTTCGTAGTACGAATGCGTCGCATCGGCTACTCCTGAAAACAGCTCTTTACGACGAGCCAACAAATCTGCTGGCACGTTGTCTACAAGCCATCCCCAAATGGTGAGAGCAAACGTGAGGTCATGCATGACTGGCGCGCGACCGTACATCGACGACCTGCGCAGAGCAATGCCGATTGACCCGCGAATGGCGTCGTCTACCGACTCGCCTGCTTGCACTTTGATCTTGTTTCGCGCAACGCGGGCAAGCGTGAGGATGTAGCCCTGGTCTGGACCTTGATTGCCCAAGCTCGCACCACGCGGTTGCTTGCCGTCTATTTCTCCAGGGCGACCTGGCGACCATGGCGCAGGAACATGTAGAGGAGATTCATACGAGCGCGGCGTTTGGGTTGCGCTTACTGGAGAAAATTTTGGAGCAGCCATACTCCTGCGAGCCTACTTGGAATGCAAGAGACCAAAGATGAGCGACTCTTCGAGTGCGCGCCACGAGGCTTCAATAATGTTTGACGACACGCCGATTGTGGTCCAGTTGCGCTCTCCGTCAGACGCGTCCAGCAACACACGAGTTACCGCACCAGTTGCCGAGCCCGAGTCCAAGATACGCACCTTGTAGTCGGTCAAATGCACACGTGAAAGCTGCGGGAATTTCTGCAACAGTGCAGCACGCAATGCGGTATCGATTGCGTTTACTGGTCCATTGCCTTCCGCAGTACACACTTCGCGATGGTCCCCCATCCACACCTTCACTGTGGCTTCGGTTGTAAATGTTCCAGCCGATGATTCATCGGTGATCACTCGCATCGATTCCACATTGAAGAAACTCTGTTTCCATCCAGTTGCACGACGCATCAACAATTCCAACGACGCATCTGCTGCTTCGAAGTGGTAGCCCTCGTGTTCGAGCCGCTTCAGGTCGTCAATCACTTGATTTACTGCAGGACCGTCCATGGTCAATCCAAGTTCTTCTGCCTTCATGGTGATGGTTGCGCGGCCAGCCATTTCGCTGACAAGAAAACGCGTGCCGTTACCAACAAGTTCTGGTGCAATGTGCTCGTACGCATCTTTTGCGCGCGAGATCGCCGAAACATGGAGGCCGGCTTTATGGGCGAACGCCGATGAACCTACGTATGGAGCCTGCGGATTCAACGGACGGTTGAGCACCTCAGCAACAAAATTGCTGACAGTGGTTAGGCGCTCGAGCCTGCCTTCTGGCAAGCATTCAAAACCCATTTTCAATTGCAAGTTAGGAATGACCGTTGTCAGGTTGGTGTTACCGGTGCGCTCGCCAAGACCGTTCAGCGTTCCCTGCACATGGCGCGCGCCGCTTTGCACTGCTGCAAGCGAGTTTGCCACCGCGCAACCCGTGTCGTCGTGGCAGTGAATTCCGATTGTCGCATCGTCACCGATGTGCTTCTTTACTTCGCCAACAATGTGCAACACGTCGTTCGGCAGCGATCCACCGTTGGTGTCGCACAACACCAGGTGCGTTGCTCCACCGATGATTGCGGCCTCTAACACGCGAAGCGAAAACTCGGGGTTCGATTTGAAACCGTCAAAGAAATGTTCCATGTCAACAAGCACTCGGCGATCGTTAGCGGTGAGATATTTCACCGAGTCCGACACCATGGCAACACCTTCATCGAGTGTTGTTTGCAATGCGTGCACAACGTGATAGTCCCAAGCTTTAGCAACAATGCACACTGCAGAGGTTTCCGCTTCAATCAAATTTCGCAGTGTCGCGTCGTCGTCAACTTTGCCAAGCGGACGTCGCGTTGAACCGAATGCAACCAAAGCCGAGGTTGAAAACGTCAACTCCTTTTTTGCACGGGCAAAAAACTCAATGTCTTTCGGGTTCGCACCAGGCCATCCGCCTTCAATGAAATGCACACCCAAGTAGTCCAGTTGTTCTGCAATGCGCAATTTGTCTTCAACGCTTGCCGAGACGCCCTCCACTTGCATGCCGTCGCGCAATGTGGTGTCGAACACTTCTACAAGTTGTTGCTTTGTCATCTGCTGCTCTTCTCTACTGTCGAATTTTGGGGATTAAAAAAGCCGCCCGATTGGGCGGCTTGGGCGTACGTCGGGTGACGCACGCCTATCG
This sequence comes from Acidimicrobiaceae bacterium, assembly GCA_947467375.1. Taxonomy (GTDB): domain Bacteria; phylum Actinomycetota; class Acidimicrobiia; order Acidimicrobiales; family Ilumatobacteraceae; genus UBA3006. The sequence goes on from CANIHL010000052.1 coordinate 5,361, forward strand.
AATAATGATGATCGCAATGTTGGTTTGAGTGGCTCCGAAATGATTCACGCCTCCAGTCTGACGCCTGAAATGGCGTTCACCAACCCGCCAACCCCTGTCCTGTGGGGATGCCTGTGGATAACGCCCTGCGGACGATACTCCGCTTGTGGAAACGGCTGTGGATGACCTTGGGGGAAACCCCTCCCAAGTCACCTTCGTGTAATACGAAGGCTGTTATTTCACGTATTCGAGCCAGTCGACATAGCGCGGGTCTTGCCCACGCACAGCCTTGGCATACACAGCAGCGATTGCCCGCGTCATCGGTCCTGGGCACGGCACTGGCCTGTCGTCGACCGAACTTACCGAGCCAACTTCTGCTGCAGTTCCGCAGGCGAAGATTTCTTCGGCAATGTACAAATCGCTGCGAGCAATGTTGTCCACGCGAACTTCGTAACCCAAGTCGCGAGCAATGCGGGTGACGCTGTTTTGCGTAATTCCCTCAAGTGCTCCGGCAGATGTTGGTGGGGTCAAGATGATTCCGTTGCGCACAACAAACAAGTTTTCGCCTGTGCACTCGGCAACCAAACCATTTGGAGCAAGCATGATGGCTTCGTCGTAACCAGCCTGCAACGCTTCAACTTTGGCAAGCGATGAGTTCACATAGTTACCAACTGTTTTTGCTGCTGGAGGCATGGTGTTGTGGTCGTGACGAGTCCATGAAGAAATCTTCATGCGCACACCCTTTTCAACTGCATCATCGCCTAAATACGCACCCCATGGCCAACATGCAATGGCAACGTCGGTTTTGCAAGGCGTGGTGTTCAAGCCCATTTCGCCGTATCCGTAATACGCAAGCGGACGTACGTAGCAAGCTGGCAATCCGGTTGATACAACCGTGTCTTTTACAGCTTGAACAAGTTCTTCAAGTGAGTACGGCATTGGCATTGCCAAAATTTTTGCTGAGTTAATGAAGCGTTGCATGTGCTCGGTAAGGCGGAATACTGCCGGACCCTTGTCGGTTTCGTATGCGCGAATACCTTCGAACACGCCGGTGCCGTAATGCAATGTGTGCGTGAGCACATGAACTTGTGCCTTGTCCCAATCAACAAGCGTTCCGTTCATCCAAATCTTTGGTGTCGTGGTAATCGGCATCGGCGTCCCCTTATTTAAAAATGTTGATAAAACTTAGCGTTACTTGCCAGCAACTCGGGCTGCAATTTCGTCACCAATTTGCGAGGTTGAGCCCGCACTTGGCTTTTCGCAGGCAGCACGCAACTTGGCTGCCCCGGCATGCTCACCAAGGAACTCCAGCATGTGCGCTGCCGAAAGAATTGCTGCGACCGGGTTTGCCTTGCCTGTGCCGACGATGTCTGGCGCCGAACCATGCACGGGCTCAAACATTGATGGGCCAGTGCGCTTCGGGTTCAGGTTGGCTGAAGACGCAACACCAATTCCACCGCTCACTGCTCCACCAAGGTCGGTCAAAATGTCGCCGAACAAGTTGTCGGTCACAATCACGTCATAACGCTGCGGATCTTGAACGAAATAGATGCAAGCTGCATCCACGTGGTTGTAGGCGGTTCCAACATGTGGGAAATCTTCAGCCACGGAATTGAACGTGCGTTGCCACAAATCTCCAGCAAAAGTAAGCACGTTTGTTTTGTGCACCAGTGTCAAATGTTTGCGATCGCGTTGTGCGGCAAGTTCGAATGCGTAACGAATGCAGCGCTCGACGCCGTGTGCAGTGTTCACACTGCCCTGGGTTGCTACTTCAAATGGCGTGCCTTTGCGTAACACTCCACCTTCGCCAACATATGGTCCTTCAGTGTTCTCGCGAATCACCACGAAGTCGTGTGACTGCGTATGGCCTGGCGCTACTCCAGCAAATGGACGCTGATTGATGTACAAGTCCAATTCAAAACGCATCTTCAACAACAAGCCGCGTTCAATTACTCCTGGTGGTACCGCAGGTGTACCTACAGCGCCCAACAAGATGGCGTCAAACTTGCGCAGTTCGGCAAGTGTTGCATCCGACAGCACTTCACCATCACGCAGGTAACGAGCACCACCAAGATCGAAGCTTGTGGTCTCTAAATCAATTCCAGCAGCCTTCACTACCTTCAGCGCTTCAGTTATGACCTCTGGTCCAATTCCGTCGCCGCCAATTACTGCAACGCGATGAGCTTGTGATGATTTCGCAGACATAGTGATGCTCCATCGTAGGGTGGATTTTGCGCAGATAGCCTTGGTTCGTATGGCTAAGCACCAACTCTCGAAGTCCACATTTGACCGTATAAAGGCCGAATTTGACGACCTCACCACCCGTGGGCGCATTGAGGTCGCCTACAAAATTGAGCGTGCACGTGAACTTGGCGACCTGAAGGAAAATGGCGACTACCACGCGGCCAAAGACGAACAAGGCCACATGGAAGGTCGCATTCGCCAGATCGAATCCATTCTTGAAGACGCCGAAGTCGTTTCTGCCCCTACCGACGGTGTTGTTGGTCTTGGTTCGGTCGTCGCCATTGTGTTTGAAGGTGACTCAGACAGCGATGCCGAGTCGTATCTCATTGGCCATGTTGAAGAAAAACCAGAAAACGATTCAGTCAGCGTGATGAGCCCTTCTTCACCACTTGGTTCTGCGTTACTTGGCGCAAAAGAAGGCGATGTTGTTACATACGACGCAACAAACGCAAAACTAAAAGTCAAAGTGCTGTCAGCAAAAGCACAGAAGTAACCCGGAGAATATGGCGCTTCCCCCCGGTCGCTTGATCGATATTCCTGGTCGCGGTCAAACATTTATTCGTGAAGTGCAAGGCCCAGACAATGCGCCAACACTCATTTTGTTGCACGGCTGGACAGCAACAGCCGACCTGAATTGGTTTACATGCTTTGAAGATCTTGGCAAACACTTCAACGTTGTTGCGCTCGACCATCGCGGTCACGGACAAGGCATTCGCTCGCGTAGTTCATTTCGCCTTGAAGACTGCGCGGACGACGTGGTTGCGCTTGCCGATGCACTGGGCATTAACACGTTCATACCTGTTGGATATTCAATGGGTGGAACCATTGCGCAACTCATTTGGAAGCAACACGAACATCGCGTAAACGGGCTGGTGTTGTGTAGCACCGCGCCAATTTTTGCAAAGTCGCGCGAAGAACGGCTTGGCTTCCTTGGTCTCACTGGACTCGCAGCGATTGCTCGATTCACTCCAACGCAAACCGTGGACTGGATAACCGAGCAGGTGTATTTACAGCGCAAGTCCGAAGGATTGGACCAATGGGCACTCGACGAAATGTCCGGTCATGACTGGCGACAAATACTTGAAGCCGGAAAAGAAATCGGAAGTTTCAATTCATTGAAGTGGCTGTCTGCAGTAGACGTTCCCACATCAGTAGTAATCACCACACAGGACCAAGTCGTTCCGCCAGAGCGGCAGCAACGACTGCTTGATCTACTGAAAGATGTTGATGTTCATTTAGTCGACGGTGGACATAACGCTATTTACACCGAGCAACGGACATACGTTCCAAAACTTGTTGCGGCGTGTAACAGCGTGTACCAGCGAGCGCTAAAAAATTAAGCGACGATCGTTTCTAAATCAAGCCCAATGTCCAGCACTTTTGCTGAATGCGTCAGCGCTCCAACCGAAATGTAATTCACACCAGTTGCAGCAACACTCTGCGCATTTTCCAATGTCAGGCCGCCACTTGCTTCAAGCACCACCGCACGACCAGTAGCTGCGAGATGCTGAGCAGCAATAGAAACCGCTTCGCGCAGCACTTCTGGTGTCATGTTGTCGAGCAGCACTAAATCGGCGCCAGCAGCAAGGGCTGTGCGCAATTGGTCAAGGGTGTCCACCTCAATTTCCAACACGATTGACGGCGCAGCCGCTCGCACTGCCGCGAATGCTTGCGCTACTCCGCCGGCAGCAACAATGTGATTGTCTTTCACTAAAGCTGCATCCGAAAGTGACATACGGTGATTCACACCGCCGCCACAACGCACTGCATACTTTTCCAGCGCGCGCATTCCTGGCGTGGTTTTGCGGGTGTCGCGCACCCGTGCATTCGTGGATGCAATGGCGTCTGCCCATTGACTTGTTGCAGTTGCAACTCCCGACAAATGGCCCAACAGGTTCAGCGCAGTGCGCTCTGCTGTGAGCAACCCGCGAGTTGGGCCCTCAACGCTTGCCACGCGAGTGCCAGGCTGAACGCGCGATCCATCTGCAACTAACTGCTTGAACGCAACATGCTCGGCGCCACACACCATGTCGAAAACTGCACCAGCAATTGCCAGGCCTGCAATGCATCCTGTTTGGCGTGATGCAAAAACACCCGCACTTCGCTGCTGTGCAGGAACTGTCGAATTAGTGGTCACATCGGGGCCATTGTGCAAGTCTTCGTCTAACGCGACAGAAATAAGTCGACGCACTGCGTCAACATCTAAACCCGCTGCCGATATGTACTGAGCAGATCCATCGGAAAGTTTGTGATGCAACATGGTTAGGCCTCGTTCGGAATTCCACTAATTGACAACGAACCACTGTGCAACGAAACCTCTAGGTGTCGAACCCATATTTCTCGCTGCTCCACCGTGTCTGTGCGGCGGTGACAACCACGACTCTCAGTTCGAGCAAGCGCGCTTGCCGCAACTGCTGTTGCAACCGTCAAAATGTTGGTTGCTTCAAAATTGCGTCGCGAAGGCGCAACTTGAGCGTCAACTTTTTTTGCTGCTGTTGCAAGTGCGTCAAGTGCGTGTTGCAAACCTTCCGGCTTACGAAGCACACCAACGTGTTTGCTCATCAGCGTGCGTACGTGAGTGCGGAGTGAATCATCAAGCAGTCCCACAACTTCAGAGGCAATGGTTTCTTCTGGTTCACAACGCTCAGGAATTTTCCACGCCAGGTTTCGTCCAACCCGCGTTCCCACCACCAGGCTTTCGGTAAGCGAGTTCGAAGCCAAACGGTTTGCGCCGTGCACGCCTGTGTATGCCACTTCGCCAACGGCATACAGTCCGTCCACTTCGGTAAGGCCATCAAGGTTTGAATCAATGCCACCACATGTGTAGTGCGCTGCAGGTGCAACGGGAATTCGTTGTGTGAGCGGGTCAATGCCGGCTGCACGACAAGCCTTGGTAATGAACGGAAAGCGTTCTTCGAAATTTTCAATACCCGTGGCATCAAGAAACACATGGTCATCAACGCCTGCTGGAGCTTGCGCCATGCGTGCGCTGATTGCCGATGCCACCACGTCGCGTGGTGCAAGGTCTTCTTGCGGATGCACACCTTTCATAATGCGCTCTCCTGCCGCATCAAAAAGAATTGCGCCTTCACCTCGAACGGCTTCGCTAATGAGCATCTGTTGTTGAGTCGAACTTGCCGAGTGCCACAACACCGTCGGGTGAAACTGCACGAACTCAAGATCGCGCAACGTAAGGCCTGCGCGCAAAGCAAGTGCATGACCGTCGCCTGTTACTGCCGGAGGGTTCGAGGTACTTGCGAAAACTTGGCCATATCCACCAGTTGCAACCACAACAGCAGGTGCTTTCACTAACCCAACACTTTCAACATTTCCTTGCGCATCGAGTTTTGCAATTCGCACACCAGCAATTCGGCGACGCCCACCTGAAGATTTTCCAAACACCAAATCCAACGCAAACGCGTGATCCATCACTTCAACACCTGCGTTAATGGCGTTCATGTCGAGCGTGCGTTGAACTTCTGCGCCCGATTGATCGCCGCCGGCGTGCACAATGCGCGAACGCGAATGCCCACCTTCACGAGTAAGCGCTCGCAAGCCGTCGCTACCTGGGTCAAACGCTGCACCAAGTTTTTCCAAATATTGAATTGCAGTCGGTGCATCGCGCACCAACGAAGTAACTGCCGCTTCATCACACAAACCTGCGCCTGCTTCAAGCGTGTCGCGTACGTGTTCACCAAATGTGTCGCCCGGGTCGAGTACGGCGGCTAGTCCGCCTTGCGCCCACGCGGTACTTCCTGCGTCCAACGTGTCTTTCGTAATGATCAAGACATCACGAACTGGTCGCGCTGCTAATGCTGCGGCAAGCCCCGCTGCGCCAGAGCCAAGTACGACAACATCAACTTCACGCGTCCAGGAAACTGCGGGAGCAGCAAGTTGAGTTGGCACATTCACAGGTATCTGTTGTACGCGCGAACCTGTCGGCACTGTGATTATTCCTTCGTACGCGAAGGTGTGCCAATGGCAATCATGCGCTCTACCGAAGCACGTGCCTTGTCGGCAATGTCGCGCGGA
>CANIHL010000053.1 GCA_947467375.1 Acidimicrobiaceae bacterium
GGCCGGAAGTACAACACTTACTCACACCCCGAAGGACAGCCTGTGCCTGCAATCTCGACAAACGATCTAAAGAACGGAATCACCCTCAATCTGGACGGCACCTTGTACACGGTGGTGGAATTCCAGCACGTGAAGCCGGGCAAGGGTGGGGCGTTTGTTCGTTCCAAGTTGCGCAACTTGCGCAGCAACAACATGCTTGAAAAAACCTTCAACGCAGGTGTGAAGGTGGAGCAGGCAATTCTTGAAAAGAGCGACATGCAGTTCCTGTATAAGGACGGCGAAGAGTATGTGTTCATGGATCAGTCGTCATACGACCAGGTGAACATCAAACCAGCAGCGCTTGGTGAAGCCGCCGACTACCTCATCGAAAATGCAGTAGCGATCATCGCAACGTACGAAGGCGACATCGTGAGTGTGGAAATTCCTGCTTCGGTTGAATTGGAAATCGCTCTCACCGAGCCTGGCATTCAGGGCGACCGTGTATCTGGTGCTCGTAAGCCGGCAACATTGCAAACAGGAAAAGTTATTCAGGTTCCACTGTTCGTCAACATTGGTGACCGCGTCAAAGTCGACACACGTAGCGGCGACTACATCACACGCGTTTGACCATGTCAACCGGCCGATCCTCCCGTTCGGCGGGTAACGACGCTCGTTCAGATGCGCGCGAACGTGCGTTGCATTTGTTGTACGAAGCTCACGCCAAAAGCGCAACTGGTGCTTCAGTTGTTGAATCGCAAGTTCTTCCTGTTGACGACCTAGTACTCGAAATTGTTGCTGGCGTCGATGGTGTGACTGCACTTGCAGATGAGATCATCGCTGAAAATGCAATTGGTTGGACATTGGCTCGCATGCCCGTGATTGATTTGATTGTGTTGCGAATTGCAATCTTTGAATTGAAGTCGCGCCCAGACGTTCCAACAGCCGTCATATTGAATGAAGCTGTCGAGTTGGCAAAGACTTTCTCGACCGATGAGTCGGGTCGGTTTGTGAACGGCATTTTGTCAACCATTGCCAAAAAGGTCCGCCAATAAAAAGAAGTGTTTCTGCATCCACCGTCAGCGTGTGGTGCATGGTGGTGCTGTACGCGGTGTATTTTTCTCAGCGCACCGTAGGCGTTCACAACGGTCTTGGAACTTCTGCTTTCGATTTCGGGTTGTATGACCAGGGCATTTGGTTGCTGTCGCGAGGTCATGCTCCATTTGTCACCCTGATGGGGCGAAATCTTTTTGGTGATCATTCGTCGTTCATTCTGGTGCTGCTGATTCCGCTGTATTGGATCTTCTCCACAACGTCGTTGTTGTTCATCGTTCAATCGGTAGTGGTGGCAGTTGGTGCGTTGCCGGTGTATTGGTTTTCGCGACAGCGGCTGCGAAGTGAACCACTTGCTGCGGTGATGGCCGCCGTCTACCTGATGCATCCATCCATTGGCTGGACAAATCTTGAGAATTTTCATCCGGATGCAACACTTGGCACCTTCGTAGCGCTGGCAATTTGGGCGGCGTACGCAGGGAAGTGGCGTTGGTATTGGGTAGCGGTCGTGCTCGCACTGTCGGTAAAGGAAGACGTTGCCTTTGTGTTGATTCCACTTGGGATGTGGGTTGCTGCCAAAGCAGATAGAAAGCGTGGACTGATTACCAGCGTGGCGTCATTTGCCACGATGGCCGCGATGTTCCTTGTGGTGATGCGCAGCTTCACGGGAGTGGTGTTTAGAAATTCCTGGCGCATTCCATTTGGTGGCGTTGGCGGTTTGGTAAAAACAGCATTCACACAACCGACAAAACTGATTTCGTATTTGTGGAGCGAAGATCGCCCGGCATATGTGTGGCAAATGCTTGCGCCGATGGGTTTCGTTTTTTTGTACGAGCCAAGCCTTGCGGCAGTTGGCCTTGTGATGTTGGCGTCCAACGTGGTCAGCACGTTTTGGTATCAGCATCAAATTCATTACCACTATTCGATCATCATCGTGCCGTGCATCGTGATGGGAACCGCTTGGGCGCTTGGTAAGTTCTCTCGTCCTGCTCGCAGGTGGGCGAGTGCGTGCATTGTCGTATCGTCGCTTGTGTGTGGATATCTCTGGTCGCCATTACCTCTTGCACGAACCACCACTACATCGTGGACTTCGGACATGCCTCCCGTCATTGCTGCTCGTGAATCCATGAGCCATGTGCCAGATGATGCCGTTGTTGCCGCGTATCACTCGCTGACCGCCCACATGGCGCGCAGAGTGACCATCTATTCCTTTCCCAATCCGTTCACTCGGAATTTGTATGGGCCAGATGTATTTGCTGGTGGAGATCGCTTGCCTGGTGCTGACGCAGTGGAGTACGTGATCCTGCCCGTGAACATGGACGAAAGCGCCCAAAAAGTGTGGAATGCCGAAAAAGCTCGTTTCCATGTTGTCGATGACAACGGTTGGTGGGTGGTGTACCAGCGCAACTGATTTTCGGTTCCCGAAATACTGCTATCGTGAGGTCGTCGTTAATTGAACCCCGTGAGGTTCGAACGAGAGGAATGAATGAATCAAGTACCAATTGGCACGTCAGGTAAGGCCGTCATGTCTGGCCCCGACGTCAGTAGAGCAATCAGTCGTATTGCTCACGAAATTGTTGAACGTAATCAAGGTGCGCACAACGTTGTTCTTGTTGGATTGCAGCGTGGTGGAACGTGGATCGCGGACTTGCTTGCAGAGCGAATTGCGCAAATTGAACCAAACCTTGTTGTACCGAATGGATCTCTTGATGTATCGATGCATCGTGACGACATCGGTCTGCGTCCAATCGTTCCTGGTGCAATTAGTGAAATCCCCTTCGACATCAACGGAGCTGTTGTGGTGCTGGTTGATGATGTGCTGTACACCGGTCGCACGGTGCGCGCCGCTCTTGAAGGACTGAACAATTTTGGTCGACCTCGTGCAGTGCAACTTGCTGTCATTGTGGACAGAGGGCATCGAGAGTTGCCGATTCGTCCCGATTTCGTGGGCAAGAACATTCCCACGCAAGTAAGCGACGAAGTGGAAGTTTCCGTAGATGGCGTAGTGGTGACGGCGGTGGAGTCGTGAAACACCTTCGATCGATCGAAGAACTAGGCAAAGAAGACTTGTTGCGTTTGCTGGAGAGCACTGCGCAAATGGCAGAAATTAATCGTCGGCCAATTCCAAAGGTTCCAGCTCTGCGCGGTAAAACCGTGGTCAGTCTGTTCTTCGAAGACTCCACACGTACGCGACTCAGTTTTGAAACCGCCGCAAAACGATTGTCGGCAGAAACGATGACGTTCAGCGTGTCCACGAGCAGCGTGAATAAGGGTGAAAGTCTGCGCGACACTGTGGAAACCATTACCGACATGGGCGTGCATGCATTTGTTGTGCGCCACAAGTCGGCTGGGGTGCCTTGGCAAATTGCGCAGTGGACAAATGCATCAATCATCAACGCAGGTGACGGCGCACACCAGCACCCAACTCAAGCGCTTGTAGATTGCTACACCGTTCGTGAAGCCATTGGTCGCAGCTCATTCGAAGGACTCAATGTCACGATTGTTGGCGATATCAAGCACAGCCGCGTGGCACGCAGCAATATTGCAGCCTTCACCATGCTTGGTGCCCGCGTCACACTCGTTGCACCGCCAACGTTGCTGCCTGCCCACATTGCGCAATGGCCGGTTCGTGTGTCGCATTCTCTCGACGAAGTCATTGCCAGCACCGATGTGTTGTACATGTTGCGCTTACAAAGCGAACGAATGGATCAAGGACTCATTCCGAATCTGGGCGAGTACGGAAACCGATTTGGTCTAACTGATGTGCGAGCACAGAGGTTGCAGTCATCCGCGGTGGTCATGCATCCCGGCCCAATGAATAGAGGAGTCGAAATGCATGTTGACCCAGCGGACTTGCCGAACTCGTTGATTCACAAGCAAGTAGCCAACGGTGTGTCGGTGCGTATGGCTGTGCTCTTTGATGTGCTTGCACGAGGTGGGGAATTGAATTCGTTGAAGGAAGAAGGTGTTGCGTGAGCGTGATTATTTCTGGTGCGACGGTGCTGACTGACAGCGGAGAGCAACGACTTGATGTGCGCATTGAAGGTGGCGTGATTGCGGAAATGGCTACCACCATCACAGCGTCAGCTGACGATGTGGTGCTGAGCGCGGTTGGCTGCCATGTGCTTCCTGGTTTTGTCGATCTGCATACACATTTGCGTGAACCAGGTAAAGAAGATTCTGAAACGATTGAAACGGGAAGTCGCGCAGGCGCAAAGGGCGGATACACCGCACTCGTTGCAATGCCGAACACCACTCCTGCGCAAGATTCCATTCCCATCATCGAATTCGTTCGCGCACAAGGTCGACGTGCAGGTTTGGTTGAAGTGGCTCCAAGCGGTTGCATCACCGTCGGCCGCGCGGGTGTTGCATTGGCGCCACTGGCCGACATGGCTCGTAATGGCGTGAAGATCTTCACCGATGATGGATCAGGTGTACAGGACCCAGCAATCATGCGACGAGCTATGGAATACTCGCGTGAATTGGGGATCACCCTTGCACAACACTGCGAAGTATCTGCGCTTACTGCAGGAGCGGTGATGAATGAATGTTCATGCTCGAGCGAAATGGGCGTACCTGGTTGGCCGGCACTTGCAGAAGAGCTCATGGTGCATCGCGATATTGAATTAGCAAAACTCACTGGTGCTCGCATTCACTTCTTGCATTTGTCAACTGCGGGAAGCGTGCACTTGGTGCGCGAAGCCAAGAAAGCTGGACTGCCAATTACCGCCGAAGTAACTCCGCATCACCTGTCACTGACCGAAGAATTGCTGAAGTCATTCGACTCCACGTACAAGGTGAATCCGCCATTGCGATCAGCAGCAGATATCGAAGCACTAAAGGAAGGCTTGCTCGATGGCACCATCGATGCCGTTGCTACCGATCATGCACCACACGTTCGCCGCGACAAAGAGTTGCCGTTAGATCAAGCGCCACCAGGAATGCTCGGGCTAGAAACCGCGCTTGGCGTCGTGCTCTCGGTGGTGCCTATGTCTGCGGCTCAACTCGCCACCGTCATGTCCACGAATCCGGCACGAATCGCCGGATTGTCGGATCGCCACGGGATGCTTGCTGCGGTGGGTCGACCTGCCAATCTGTGTGTCGTGGATTTGGATGCGCAATGGAGTGTTGACCCAACACAATTGGCGAGCAAGAGCATCAATACTCCCTTTGTTGGACGCTCACTTCGTGGCAAAGTAAGACACACGATTTTTGAAGGAGTTGTAGTGGTGAACGAAGGCGTGGCACAGCGATGAGCATTCGTGAGGGTCAACTGGTGTTGCGCGATGGTTCGGTTTTTGAAGGTGAACTCATTGGTGCGGTAAGTGAAGGTGGAGTTTCCAGTGGCGAGGTGGTGTTCCACACCGGATTAACCGGTTACCAGGAAGTCATTTCGGATCCTTCATACGCGGGTCAAATCATCACGTTCACCACTCCACACATTGGCAACTACGGAACGACTCCACTGGATAACGAAGCATCGCGCGTGCATGCTCGCGGAGTCATTGTTCGCGAAGAGGCACGTCGCGAAAGTAACTGGCGAAGCGTTCACTCGTTGGATTCCTATTTGGCAAACATGGGCGTCAGCGGAATCGCTGGTATCGATACTCGTCGGCTCACTCGTATTTTGCGTGATACCGGCGCAATGCCAGGTGCCTTTGGCTCTGCGGACCACGCAACGTTGTTGGCAGCAGCAAAGAACGAAGCAGGCACTGCCGGTGTGCAATTGGTCGATCAAGTAACCACGAAGGTTCCTTATGTCGTTGGTTCCGGACATTACAAAGTGGTGGCGTACGACTTTGGAATCAAGTCAACGATTCTTCGCTGTCTCAGCGAAATCGCCACGGTCACCGTCGTTCCTGCATCAACATCTGCCGATGAAGTTCGCGCGCTTGCACCTCATGGTGTGTTTTTGTCGAATGGCCCTGGAGACCCTGAAGCAGTAGTTGGTGCGCCAGAACACATTTGTTCTCTTGTCGACGGTGGTATGCCGGTGTTTGGGATTTGTCTCGGACATCAGCTGCTGACCTTGGCTCTTGGCGGAACAACGTTCAAACTTCCTTTTGGCCATCACGGTGCAAACCATCCAGTTCGCAATTTGCGCACGGGCAGTGTTGAAATCACCAGCCAGAATCACAACTTCTGCGTTGATCCAGATTCCTTAAGCGGAATTGCCGACATTACGCACACCAACTTGAACGACCTCACAAATGAAGGTATGGCAGTGCGTGATGCACGTGCGTTCAGTGTGCAGTATCACCCAGAGGCTGGGCCGGGGCCACACGATTCTCGATATCTCTTCAATGAGTTTCGCCAATTGATGGAGGCGAAATAATGCCACGTCGTACTGACCTACACAGCATTTTGATTATTGGTTCTGGCCCGATTGTCATCGGTCAGGCATGCGAGTTTGATTACTCGGGAACGCAAGCGTGTCGTGTGTTGAAGGAAGAGGGTTACCGAGTCATTTTGGCTAACTCAAACCCTGCGACCATCATGACCGACCCAGACTTTGCCGATCGCACATACATCGAACCATTGACGCCCGAAGTATTAGAAGCCATCATCGAACGCGAAAAGCCAGATGCGGTGTTGCCAACACTTGGTGGCCAGACTGCATTGAACCTCGCTATGGCGCTGTTCGAAAAAGGTGTTGTCGGAGTGCCTGGCAAACCTGAACTCATTGGTGCGAATGCCGAGGCAATTGCAACTGCAGAAGATCGCGAGAAGTTCAAAATTGCCATGCTGGAAATTGGGCTGAAGGTTCCGCAAAGTGGCGTTGCTCGCAGCTTGGATGAAGCAGAAGTGGTGCGGCAAGAAATTGGTCTGCCACTCATCGTTCGCCCTGCGTACATTCTTGGCGGAAGAGGGATGGGGATTGCTCACACGCCAGAGGAGTTCCGCACTGTTGTGGCAACAGGAATTTCTGCAAGCCCAATTGGCGAAGTGCTTATTGAGAAATCAATCGCAGGGTGGAAAGAGTACGAACTTGAAGTAATGCGCGATCGCGCAGACAATTGCGTCATCATCTGCTCCATCGAAAACGTGGACCCGATGGGTGTGCACACTGGAGACTCCATCACCGTGGCTCCTGCAATGACATTGTCTGATGTGGAGTATCAAGAAATGCGCGATGCTGCGTTTGCGTGCATTCGTCGTGTTGGAGTTGAAACCGGTGGATCGAACGTGCAATTCGCGGTCAACCCAGTAAATGGCGATCAATTTGTAATCGAGATGAACCCTCGAGTTTCGCGATCATCTGCGTTGGCGTCAAAGGCAACAGGATTCCCAATCGCGAAGATTGCAGCAAAACTCGCGGTCGGATACACGCTCGACGAAATTTCTAACGACATTACGAAAAAGACTCCTGCCAGTTTCGAGCCAACCATTGACTACGTAGTTACTAAAATTCCGCGTTGGGCTTTTGAAAAATTCCCGGGAACTAGCGGAATTCTCGGCACGCAAATGCAAAGCGTGGGCGAGGCAATGGCTATCGGTCGCACCTTTACGGAAAGCCTGCAAAAGGCGCTGCGCTCGTTAGAGAACGGTCGCATGGGTCTGAACTGCGATCCAGCCGAATTGAACTACCGCTCAATGAGCGATGACGAAGTCCTCGTGGCAACTGGAGTCCCCACGCCGGAACGTTTGTTCTATGTGGGTGAAGCCATTTACCGAGGAATCAGCCTTGACCGAATTTACGAAACCTGCAAGATCGATCACTGGTTCCTCGACCAGATGCTCATGATTGTGGAAGAACGTCGCGAGCTCAGCCAAACCACAATGTCGGCAATGTCGGTACGTGGTTGGCGACGTGCGAAGCGACTCGGATTCTCCGATGCGCAGCTTGCATACATCTGGTCGGTCGATGAGAACGACGTTCGACTGGCTCGAATATCTGCTGGAGTCATTCCGACGTACAAAGCTGTCGACACGTGCAGCGCTGAATTTGCTGCTCAGACTCCGTATCACTATTCAACATACGAAGATGAAAACGAAGTTCGTCCTTCGGAGAAGCAACGAGTGATCATTTTGGGAAGTGGCCCGAACCGAATCGGGCAGGGCATCGAATTCGATTACTGCTGTGTGCACGCAAGCTTCGCGCTGCGCGATGCAGGCTTCGAAACAGTCATGATCAACTGCAACCCTGAAACGGTGTCAACCGACTACGACACATCCGATCGGTTGTACTTCGAGCCGTTGACACGCGAAGACGTGATGAATGTCATTCAGGCGGAAATCAAGGCTTCAACAACTCCGCCGCGAGTAATTGTGAGCCTCGGTGGGCAAACACCATTGAAGTTGGCGAACTACATTCCTGCAGAGCTCATCGCAGGAACGTCTCCTCAGTCCATTGATCTTGCTGAAGACCGCAAGAAATGGAGCGCGTTGTGTGAAGAGTTGAAAATCTCGCAGCCACCTGGCGGAACTGCACTCACATTTGACGAAGCCAGAACTATTGCATCACGCATTGGTTACCCAGTGCTCGTGCGTCCGAGTTATGTGCTTGGTGGGCGAGCTATGCAAATTGTGCACGACGAAGCACATTTGCAACGAGCGATGAACGAACTTGCTGCTGCCGGAACTCTTGGCAGAGAAGGTGGTTTATCAGCAGAGCGCCCAGTACTCATCGATCGATTCCTTGATGATGCAACCGAAATTGATGTTGATGCCATTCGCGACTCCAGTGGCGAAGTGCTCATCGGCGGCGTAATGGAACACGTGGAAGAAGCAGGAGTGCACTCGGGCGACTCTGCTTGCGCAATTCCGCCGCCAACGCTTGAACCGTGGGTCATTGAAGCGGTCGAGTCATACACGCGAGTGATTGCAAATGCTCTCGAGGTGATTGGCTTGCTTAATGTGCAGTTCGCAGTCGCTGGGTCGACCGTGTATGTCATTGAAGCGAACCCGCGCGCCAGCCGTACGGTTCCATTCGTTGCCAAGGCAACGGGTGTGCCATTGGCGAAAGTGGCAAGTCGCGTCATGCTCGGTGCAACGCTTGCCGAACTTCGCGCTGAAGGGTTGTTGAAGCCACCAACCAATTTCGGACATGTATCGGTCAAAGAGGCAGTGCTTCCGTTCAATCGCTTCCCAGGAGTCGACACTGCACTCGGGCCAGAAATGCGTTCAACGGGCGAAGTCATGGGCATTGACAGCACGTTCGGCCGGGCATTTATTAAAGCCGAATCTGCAGCGGGCACAACCTTGCCAACGTCGGGAATGGTGTTCCTTTCACTGAATGACAAAGACAAGCCAAGCGGACTTGTAGTTGCGAAGCGATTGCGTGAACTTGGATTGGGTATTGCTGCAACTTCTGGCACAGCCGACTACCTCTCACGTTTCGGATACCCAGTCGATCGAGTGGTTGGCAAAGTTTCGGAACAGTCGCAGGGGAGCATTGCCGATGATGCTGTGAACTTAATTGAACGCGGAGAAATTGAGTTCGTCATCAACACGCCTCGTGGTCGCGGTGCACACTCGGACGGCGAATCAATTCGTAAGGCCGCAAACATCTGGCGCGTGTCATCAGTAACCACTATCAACGCAGCACTCGCCGCTGTGCAAGGTTTGGCAGAACAAAAGTTGCAGCCGCTCACTGTTAAATCTCTGCAGGAGTACCACGGTAGGTGAGTAAGCATTCGGCGATCTCTAGCAGTGTGGCTCGAGTCGGGTCAGTTGCCTTGAAATCGCCAATCATGAACGCTTCGGGAACGGCAGGCCACGGCACAGAGTTGCATCGCTATGTTGACTTGAGTTCGCTTGGTGCATTCGTGGTGAAGTCACTCGCACATTTTGAATGGGCAGGTAACGCTCCGCCTCGACTTTCACCAACTGCGGGTGGCATGTTGAATGCAGTCGGATTGCAGGGCCCGGGTATCGAGTACTGGATTACGCACGACCTGCCGAAACTTCTTGCCGTTGGTGCAAACATCGTTGTCAGTATTTGGGGGTTCGGCGTTGATGACTATGCGCAAGCCGCAAAGATGTTGCAACCGGTTGCCAAACATCTTTCTGCAATCGAAATCAATCTGTCATGTCCGAATACAAAGTCGGCAACAGATAGTTCGGCGCGACACGCCATCTTTGCTCATGAACCACACCTCGTAGAAGAAATTGTCCGTGCATCATTAGTCGATGGAGTTCCCGCGTGGGCAAAGCTCAGTCCAAACACGCACCTCGTTATTGAAGGAGCGCGTGCGGCCCAGCGTGGTGGAGCGCAAGCGGTCACACTCATGAACACCGCGCTTGGTATGTCCATGAATCCAACAACTGGTTTGCCTTCACTTGGTAACGGCGGTGGTGGATTGTCGGGACGTTCGGTGCACCCCATTGCCGTGCGCGCCATTTACGAAGTGTCAGCCAATGTTCCCGATTTACCCATCGTCGGCGCAGGTGGTGTGACCAGCGGATGGGAAGCGATTGAACTGATGCTTGCTGGGGCAAGTGCTGTGCAAGTTGGCACTGCATCGTTTGCCGAACCTCGTGCAATGTCACGAATTCAACGTGAAATGAATAGTTGGGCAAAGCGTCGAGGGATCAGTGATTGGTCAAAAATCGTTGGACTTGCTCATCGAGGCGGGTTACGCGCGCTCTGAGCCGCTAAAATCTTTCTATGTCGCCCGCATTATTGACCGAATTGCGGCAAGAAATTGCCAATTTGTGTCAGCAGATCGCAGCTGGGCAGCGTTCGTTTATCGACGTGATCTCGCTCGACGAGAGCAACCGCAGTGCCGCCGAGTCGTATGTGTATGTGGTGAAGGCCTTAGAGGCCGAGTCGAGAGTTGGCAAAGTTCGCGCGCGACGCATCATGGCAGACCTCGGTATTGTCGAACGATGCAACATTGGCTCACTGACAACACAACAAATTGAGCAATTGAAAGCAGCGTTGCATTCGTGAGTAAGTCGCTCATCGTCGTGGTCTCTGGGCCGGGTGGAGTGGGCAAGAGCACGATCGTGGAAGAATTGGTAAAGCGCGATTTACGTTTATGGCTGAGTCGCTCATGGACAACGCGTGAACAGCGACCAGGTGAAGCACTTGATGCGTACAAGTTTGTGACGCGCGAACAGTTCCAGCAGCGCATCGACGCAAACGGATTTTTAGAATGGACCGAGTTCATCGGTAATTTGTATGGAACGCCAAATCCAGAGGCGCCAGTCGGACGCGACATCGTGCTCGAAATTGAAGTTGATGGCGCACAGCAGGTGAAGCAGCAGCACCCAGAAGCTCTGTTGCTGTTTGTACTTCCACCATCGCGAGAGGAGCAAAAAGCTCGTTTGCATGGTCGGGGAGACGCCGACAACAAGGTGGAGCAACGGCTAAAAAAGGCCGAAGAAGAAGAGCCTGTGGGTAAGGCTTTGGCCGACTTCGTGCTGATCAACGATGATCTCGCCCAAACCGTGGACGACATGCTGGAACTCATTGCCAAGGAGCGGGTAAAACGCGGCTAGAAGGGTAGAATTATCGCCCTAGCGAAAGGACCCCCTGTGGTTGCTGAAGACACCATGATGAACCCGCCACTCGAGAGCTTGATGCACCGTACGCATTCCAAGTTCAGCCTGGTCAC
>CANIHL010000054.1 GCA_947467375.1 Acidimicrobiaceae bacterium
GACATAAACGGTGTACCCCGTAGGAGTCGCACCGCTTCCTGCCGCAACAGTGACAATTGCCGATCTGTCGCTGGCAACAGCAGTTGGAGTCAATGGTGTTCCTGGCGCAACGTTCTCCCACGAATACCTACGCATAAATCTCTTCACTCCGGCATTCGTCGGACCAACAACAATGATGTTTCCCGAAGCCTCTAAAGCGATTGAACTACTTTGAAAGTTTCCATTAAGTGCTGCGTTCGTATTGAAACCTGTCTCTGCAACTCCTGCTGATGAATACCTCAACAGTGCCGTTGAGGTGCCAGCAATAATCTTCCCGTCACTTTGGATTGCGAGAGAAATGATTGACGTAGATATTGCGGGAAATGCGGCATCAACTGAACCATCAGCGTTGTACCGCTTCAGACCGAAAGTACCTGCTACGAGAATCTTTCCATCGCTTTGTACTTTGATCGCCCACACCGTCGCACCAGGATTGGCTGTAAATGCACTGTCAATGACGCTTCCCGTTGTGTAGCGCTTTAAACCAAAATCTCCACCAACCAGAATGTAATCAGTTGCGCCAACTGATTGAGTCGCAAGTGCGTTAACCGCACTGCCCATACCTACAGTATTTTCGAGAGCACCGTTTGCCGAGTATCTCTTGAAGTCATTTCCCGCACCAGCAAAAATTCTCTGCGCAGCGCCAGACCCATAGACATGCAGAACCTTATGCGAACCACTTTGCCCTGTTCCAAAGGATGTGTCCTTTACTCCTGCAGCCGAATATCGAAAGATGAAACTACTTCCACCAGCAAGCACAAACGTTCCGGATCCAGTCACCTGAACTGCCAACGACAACGTTGTCTGGTTGTTTGCAGTTACATCTGTTGAAACGCCTGCAGTTGTTATTGATTTAACACCTGCATCGCCAACCCAGATTTTTCCATCAGGTGCAACAACAGTTGCATAAGCCGTAAAACCAGGCAACGCCGACGGCCATGTTGTATCAAGCACTCCACCCTGTGTTGCTGCCTTTACGTTGCTGCCAAACAAACTCAAAACAGGAAAAAGAAAAAGAGCTAACAGCAGAACGACAGCAGCAATTTTCCGAAGGTTGCGCTTTCGATTGGCGAGAGTCATAAGGACGGAGTCCTGAACGAAAACATCTCGCCTAATGGTATTAGGGATACCCTATTTTTATGAGGGGTAACATTTATTCACTGTTGCTACGACTTTGAGCGAATTACTCCCAACATCGCATCGATTGAAATCTTGTCCCAATCGTCAAAGTTCACAACTCCGTCATCCATTTCAGCAACAACTCGGCCGATGATTTGACCGTGTGCCCAGTACGCGAGTGCTAACGGATCAATGTCTGAGCGCACCCATCCCATTTTCTGACCATATATAACACTCTGCGCAACGCTGTTCAGAAAATTTCGATTCACAGAATTAATTTCACTGGCCAGCAACGGGTCGTTCTGCGCAGCACCAAGCACTGCCATGCGAACAGAACGGGCGTCATGCCTCGACTCTTGGTAACTCCACATAATTGAGGCGCGCAACGTTGCCTCATATTGCTCTTGGGTTTCTGCAACTGCAGCCAGCTCGGGAGTTGCACCATCAATACGTAGGCACTGCCAATACCACTCAACATAAGCAGCGCGGATGAGCTCGGCTCTATTAGCGAAATGGTGATACAGCGAAGGCGCAGCAATGCCTAATTCCTCAGCAATGAGGCCAACCTTTACTGCCGACTCACCACCGCCCTTCAATAAGGCAATGGTCGCTTCCAGTATTTGCGACTTCGTACTCTGCTCCCCCAGCATGCCTTCACTCTAATGAAAACATTTCACTCCATTTACATGGAGTGCCTTGACAGCCAAAGCACCACCTATGTAACACTGAAGAGACATTGCCGTTCGCTCGGCCACCCGTACACATCTTCCCCGTCAACATCATTCAAAGGGGAAATATGACAATTACTGAGTCAACCGACTTCACAAAACTAGGAGCGACAATGGGCGACCAACTTCAGGACCGCAGGGAACTCCCTGCAACGGGCAACGATCTCATTCAGTTAGCCGATCGAATCGACGCCAATTTTTCTCAAGTTCGCACGCATTTCAACCGCGTCGAATATCAATTCATCAACATTGAAAACCGGTTCATTTCAATTGACGCCAAATTCATTGAGATCGACAAGCGATTCAACATTCTTGAGTCAAAGATCGACAAATTGCCCGGAAGACTCTCCAGACAGATATTTGCCGCAGTGGCCTCGTTTACTGGAATAGTCGCGGCAGTTGTTGCCGTAACTATCCAGGCAATGAATTAGCCGCGTGACTTAAGCAGCTCGATGAGCTGTGGCAACACCTTGTGAACGTCGCCAACAATGCCAAGGTCTGCAACACCGAAAATTGGTGCTTCCTTGTCCTTATTAATAGCGATGATGTTCTTCGAGCCCTTCATGCCCACCATGTGTTGAGTTGCACCCGAAATACCGGCTGCAATGTAGACGGCTGGTTTTACAACCTTGCCCGTCTGTCCAACTTGGTAGCTGTACGGAACCCAGCCGGCGTCAACAATTGCGCGTGATGCACCAGGTGCACCCTTCAACAACTTGGCAAGGTCTTCAACGAGTGAATAGCTGCCTGCTTCGCCAAGACCACGGCCGCCCGAAACAACAATGTTTGCTTCGTCCAACTTTGGTCCAGTGCTTTCTTCAACGTGCACTGCAGTAACGCGTGCTGCACCTGCTGCGCCAGTGTCTGGCACCGATGCTGCAACAACGCTTGCTGCTGCTCCGCTTGCTGACTCTGCAGCGAAGCTCTTCGGACGGAATGACACCAAGTGTGGGCCTTCGCCGGTGAATGCAGTGTTGACGAGCGTGTTGCCACCAAAGATTGGTGTGGTTGCAACTACACCGTCAGCCGAATCGGCGATGTCGGTGTTGTTGGTGAGAACCGTGCGGTTCAACTTCACCGACAAACGTGCCATCACGTCGCGACCTTCGTAGTTCTGCGGGAACATGATGACCGATGGTGAATCTCCACCGTCAATAACTGCCTTCATTGCTGCAGACACTGCTGGTCCAGGCAACTTGCCAGCGAGATCGCCGGTTGCGTACACCTTGGTTGCGCCGTACTCACCGAGTGCGCCAGCAACTGCTGATGCGTCTCCGCCGATGAATGCTGAAACGTTTGAAGAAAGTGAACGTGCCTTGGTGAGGAGTTCAAGAGTTCCTGTTGTTGGTGCGCCACCTGCGGTTTGCGCGAATACCCAAATGCTGTTGATTGCCATGACGTTCTACCTCAGATCACTTTCAGGTTTTCAAGGAATGAAACAATTTTGTTAAATGCATTGCCGTCGTCTTCGATTACTTCGCCGGCTTGACGTGCTTCTGCTTGTGTTACAGCAACAACTTTTTGTCCTGCACCTGCCCAACCAGTTGGTGTTACGCCAAGGTCTGCTGCAGTAAAGGTGTCAATTGGCTTTGACTTTGCAGCCATGATGCCTTTGAAGCTTGGGTAACGCGGCTCAACAACACCAGCGGTCACGCTGATGACTGCAGGAAGTGGGCATTCCACTTCGTCGTAACCTTCTTCTGTTTGACGATCTGCTTTTAAGCTCGAACCAGTGATGGTGAGCTTCTTTGCAAATGTCACTGATGGCAATCCAAGAACTTCTGCCATTTGTTCTGGCACGGTTCCGGTGTAACCATCGGATGATTCGGTTGCTGCGATGATCAAGTCAGCGCTTCCCATTTTTTGAATTGCTGCAGCCAAAACTTTTGCAGTGGTGAGTGCATCGGAACCTGCAAGTGCTGGATCGCTGATGAGCACTCCCTTTGCGGCGCCCATTGCAAGTGCAGTGCGCATGCCGGACATTTCACCATTTGGTGCCATCGACACGATGTTCACATCGCCGCCACCATTTGCGGCTGCGAGTTGCAATGCCATTTCCACGCCGTATGCGTCGGACTCATCGAGGATGAGCTTTCCGTCGCGCTTCAACGCGTTGGTGGAGCCATCGAGGGCTCCAGGGGTGGCTGGATCAGGGATTTGCTTGACGCAGACGACGATGTTCATGCCCTCCATTGTTACCGATGAGTATGGGATTTACCCAACCCAGTACGGACTGATTTACCGATAAAATTCATTCCCCGTGCGAATTCTCCTTATTGTCAACTCGTTCGCGTCGTCTGTCACACCCCGCAACACCGTGCTCGTCCATGAGCACCTTGCCAAGCACCACGACGTGCAGGTGGTGGAAACAAACGAACGCGGCCACGCCACTCGGTTTGCTCAAGACGCGGCATCCCGTGGGCTAGATGCCGTGGTGGGTTTTGGCGGCGATGGCACGCTAAACGAAATTGCAACAGGCCTTGCCGGCAGCGACACCGCACTTGCCATGTTGCCTGGCGGTTCCACAAACGTATTCGTGCGCACGCTCGGCATTGCCAACGACCCAATGGTTGCACTCACGCAATTGATGGCCGGCATCGATCGCAACGAAATTGAACGCGTCAGTCTTGGTCAAGCCAACGGTCGCTACTTCACCTTCCATGCCGGCATCGGTTACGACGCAGCGGTGGTGGAACAGGTTGAACGTCGCTCGTCTTTGAAGCGTGTTGTTGGCCAACCGCTGTTCGCTTACTCCGCTTTGTATTCGTGGTTCAAGGCGTACGACCGCAAGTACCCGCACTTCACCATGAACATTGATGGTCGCGCAATTCCAAACGGATTCTTCTCCGTGGTGCTGAATACCAACCCGTACACATTCGTGGGCAAGCACGCCATTCATTTGTCCTCTGCTGCGTCGCTAGAGAAGAAACTCGTTGTCGTCACCTTCCGCAAAATGACCACCCCACTTATGTTGAAGACGCTGTACTCGGCCTTGCGCCGCGGCGGGCTTGAAACCTCTTCAGGAATTGACATTGCAACCGATGTGGAGAACGTAAAGATCGAGTTCCCTGCGCCATTCCCGTACCAACTTGACGGTGACTACTTGGGCGACACCACCTCAATTGAAATTAAACACTGCCCCGAAGCACTTCGCTTGGTGCGACCAACGATCGAGTTCTAAAACTTATTTCGCGTTAGCAATAACGCCACGTGCAACATCGGGCACATTGGTGCAGATGCCGTCAATTCCCCACGACACCAACTCGGCCATTCGTGCTGAGTCATCGCATGTCCACGTGTTCACCGCAACGCCGTTGCGATGCATGGTGTCGACAACTGAAAGCGTCAAGGTTTTTACATACGGGTGATATGCCTGATGGCCAGAGTTCAAGAGGTCTTTCGCCAAAGCATCTGCAGCATCATCTGCAACCACCATGTCCAACCACGCAGTTGGCAGTTCGGGCCACAAACGATGAACAGCATCAATAGTTTCACGCCTAAACGATGAGATAAGCCATTGATCGGGTTCACCACGCGTGCGCAAGAAATCAACAACCAGTGTTGCCAGCTTGTCTTCTGGGTCGAAGTCGGGTTCGCTCGGATCATTTTTGATTTCAATATTCACCCACATGCCAGCGCACGCATCAAGCGCATCGGCAAGTGTTGGAATGTGATCGGGAATATCCGCAATATTTAACGAACCCAATACTTTTCCGTTGGCAAGTGTTGGGTTGTGATGCACAATCATTTCGCCCGACGCGCATAAGCGAACATCGAGTTCAACTCCATCGCTATTCATTTCGTGAGCACGCGTAAATGCCACTGTTGTGTTTTCGCGTTCAGCCGCAGAAGCCCCACGATGGGCCATCACTTGGGCCCGAACTGGAGCGCTATTGCGATTATGTGGCACCCAACGAGCAATGGTCACATGCGAAGGGTACAGCCAAAAATGTCACAATAAAAAATAAAAATATTTTCTTGAACCACTTGAAAGTGCCCTACTCGGTGTCTATCGTGACACCGTCCTACTGGCTCTAGAAGAACTTCAAAGGTGACTACCGTGTCAATTCTCGCAACAAGCCTTGCCCTCGGATCCGCTGATTACACGTGGCGCAAAGAAGCATTGTGCAAAGACACCGACCCAGAATTGTTCTTTCCCGTAGGAAGCACCGGACAAGCGCTTCAGCAAATCACCGCTGCGAAGTCCGTGTGTGGAGAATGCACCGTGAAAACCGAGTGCCTCGAATTCGCAATCGAAACCAACCAGGACTGTGGCATTTGGGGTGGAACTTCAGAAGAAGAACGCCGCGACATTCGCCGCAAAATGGCAGCTGCTCGTCGCGCTGCTCGCGCAACTGCATAACTAGTTCGTAATCGGAACTCGCAAGTCGACCACGGTCCCCTGACCGTCTGTCATTCCCGCAATACCCGCTGAATCTCCATCAGCTTTTGTTCCTGATCGCATGGCAATAGTGCCTGCAAGTTCGGTAGTCACCAATGTGCGCACGATCGATAGTCCAAGACCAGTTGCACTAGAGAAATCAAATGTTGGGCTCAGACCAATGCCGTTATTTAATACGCGCACATACAACGCATCGTCATCATGGCTCAGCGTCACCACAACAGAACCGCCAGCGCTTCCTTCTGGAAAACCGTGATCTACTGCGTTTTGCAGCAGTTCAAGAATGACTACAGAGAGCGGAGTGGCAACAGTTGCAGGCATGCGACCGCCATCGCCCTTCACTGCGAACTGAACGGGACGATCTGCAGACTGCAAACCCTCCTCAACGAGACGAAGCAGCGGACGAACAATTTCGATGAAAGCAATGTCTTCGCCAGGTTCGCGCGACAACGTTTCGTGAACTAGCGCAATAGTGCGAATTCGGCGCACCGACTCGGCAACAGCTTCTTTCGCTTCGGCAGATTCCAATCGGCGTGCTTGCAGGCGAAGCAACGACGAAATGGTCTGCAGGTTGTTCTTAACGCGGTGGTGAATTTCGCGAATGGTTGCATCTTTGGTGAGCAGCAGACGATCACGGCGACGCAGTTCTGAAACGTCGCGAAGCAACAGCACTCCGCCAACCACTTCCGCATTATCGCCAAGTGTGGCGAGCAATGGAATGCTGCGCGTCAGCAATGTGACTTCAGCAGTTTGTTCAATTTCTTCAATGACTGGTTCTTTGCGCTCGTAAGCATTTCGCGCAGCACTTTCTGCCACACCAAGTTCGGCAAGCGTTTGACCAATTGCGTTAGTGCTCACACCAACTCGATGCAATGCCGACACCGCGTTTGGCGATGCATACCGCACACGCGTTTGAGCGTCGAGAACAATTGCACCGTCACCTACGCGTGGGGCAACGCTTGCGTCGGCAATACGTCCTTCAAACGGAAACAGACCTTGCGCAACCATTTCGGAAAGTTTTGCGAAAATTTCTGCGTACGTAGATTCAAGTTGGCCTGCACGCCGAGCATTATCGGTTACCCATTCACGCGACAGCACAGCAATTGTTCTCCCGTCGTAACGCACGGGAATGGTCAGCATGTTTGCGGGGCCACCAATTGCTTGCACAAATATTTCACCTTGCGAAATTTCACCACTTTCAAAACAACGCTTGAGCAGAACTTTTTCCGAATCGCTTGCCCATGTATTCACGTAGTCCTGGTGATACAGCGTTTGTCCTGTTGCAGCGCGAACCTGTGCAGCAATCAACCACGAGTCATCGCTCATTGGTAAGTACAGCAACATGTCCGCGAAACAGAAGTCGGCAAGCATTCCCCACTCAGAGACCAATGCCACCAAATGGTTCACCGCATCGGCATCCAGTTCGGTCTGTTCGTGGGCAAGTTCTGCAAGCGTCGGCATAGCGTGAAACTATTCTGCCCTATGCAGGGCGCACAGATTCGCCCAAAGCAACGAGTGCCGTTGCCTGAGCAATTTCAGCGCCACTTATTGCGCAAATGCAGAGTTCGGCCTGTGAGCCTGAGCTTCGTTTGCGTAGGGCTTCAAGCGTGATGTGTTCTGACTCGCCTTTGCGCACCGCCTCGGCTGACTTGCGGGCAATCGTTGAAACCACCCGAGAGATCTGACCCGCAGTTGGCTCGACGGCCTCTGTGGCCTTCACTACAGCCTGCACGAATGAAGGATCCTGAATGGACGCCTCCAACTTGGCCAACGCAGCTTGCGCCTGTTCAATCAGTTCCTGCGGGGTAACACGGTTGGCAATCACAGTGTTCAGCGAGAAGCCGCGCTCGCGCAATGCGTCAATGAGGAACTCGGCTTCATGCAGCGGCGCGGATTCAAGTGTGGTTACCACCATGAACGAGGTGTCCTGTTGCTTGAGCACCGCCTCAACTTCATTTGCACGCTTCACAAACCCTTCCTCCATTGTGCGAAACAACGTGAAGAATTCGGTGATGTCGGTAAGGAAGCGTGCACCAAGAATGCGGTCTGCGACCAAGAAAAATGGTTTTGCTGCAAGAGAGAACAATCGCGATTGTGCTTGCGATGTAAGCAACTTCAATAGCCGTGACGCAAAGAACTCTTTCATTCGTCTTGGTGCATCCAACACATCCAACGCATTACGCGAAGGCGGCGTATCCACGATGACCAAGTCGTAGCCATTTGATTGCTGCGCCTCAAACAGTCGTTCCATTGCGATGTAGTCGTGACTGTGCACAAAACGCTCAGTGAGGTTTCGGTACAACTTGTTCGACAACACTTTGTCGCGCACATCTGCATTCGGTGCACAGCGCGCAATCAATTCGTCCCAGCTTGCTTTTGTATCGATCATGGCGGCAAACATGCGGCCAGCAGGTGGGGTTCCATTTCGAGTGAGTGCTGACGACTCAATTTCCACTACAGCATTACCAAACGACTCAAGACCAAGAGCATCAGCAAGCCTGCGCGCTGGGTCAACGGTAAGAACTAGCACGCGACGGTTGTATTGCGAAGCAGCAAATGCACCAAGCGCAGCCGACATGGTGGTTTTTCCCACTCCACCACTTCCCGTCACTACAACCAGTCGTCCAGTTTCTAATACGGTGCGCAGCGAATTCATTGCAACTCGTCCTTCAACACCTGCGTCATGCTTGCAACTACACCGTGATCGTGGGCATCAATGTCCATTAACGACATAAACATGACCCCACCTTCACGTGAGCGCGCAACCAATTGCTCAAGATTGCCTACTTCGTTTTGACGTCGCTGAGTTGCCACATTCAGTAACTGCATCGGCGCACGCAATGCTTCAACAGCGTCGCTTGGCATTGCATTCGACTGAACCGCTTGCCACAACGAATCGAATACAGCAACATCGCCACCCTGCACTACATCGTCGTGCACTCGATTAGCCACAACAGCGCAAACTCCAACATTGGTGGTGTTTTGCAATGTGTCCAGTAGTTGCATGGTTTCGAGCACCGGCATTTCTTCTGGCGTTGCCACAATGACTACCCCGGTAGTTGCTTTGTCATGCAGAATTTCCTGCATCCATTTGGTTTGCTCGCGAATGACTCCCACTTGCACTAACCCCGACAAAATTGCAGGCGCATCAACTTGAGCAACAATGTGCCCAGTTGCTTCTGCATCAACAATGACGATGTCGTAGTTGTGCTCACGCACTTCCCAGCACAGTTTTCCGACTGCAAGAATTTCCTTTACTCCTGGCGCCGCATTGGCAACGAAATCCAAAATCTTGGCAAGCGGACCAAACGTGTTCACGAGTGGATTTTTTACGAACAGCCGGATGTATTCACGCAACGAGTCTTCGGTGTTCATTGACATGGCGAACAGGTTTGGTGAAACCTCGCGAGCGGCAAATTGCAACTCGGTTGTGGCCAACGAACGCGCGAGCGCACCCTTGTCGTCCATTTCAACAATCAATGTCTTCTTGCCAGTAGATGCAGCAAAGCTGGCAAGAGCACTTGCAAATGTTGTCTTTCCTACCCCACCTTTGCCCGTTACAAAGAGCAGGCGGTGATCAAGCAGTTGTGGCAGCGTCAGCTCCCAAAGCCGAGCTTGCGTGCGCCTTCTGGTGCACCAAACTCCACATACGCAAGTTTCGCTGAAGCAACAAGCACTTCGCGACCGCGATTATCGACCAACGACAGCACTTCGGTCTTGCCGGTAAGCGCTGCTTCAGCAGCAGTCTTCGCCTTGGCTTGCGCTTTTTCGTCGTCGATCTCCACCATGAGCTCACGTACTGATTGTTGAATTCCGATGCGAATTTCCATTGTTGTTCCGTTCGTTGAAGTGAAGTACTTGCAGGTTAATTCACTTTCAGCGCTGCGCTGAAAATTTTCTTAGGCTTCATTTCTTCTGCAATGCGTTTCGCCAATCCAGCAAAGATTTGACCAATTTCGCTGTCTGGAGCAACAGCGGCAATTGGACGACCATCATCGCCGCCTTCGCGCAACGCAGACATGAGTGGAATTTGTGCGAGCAACGGAACATTCAGTTCGTCAGCCAATGACTGCCCGCCGCCACTGCCAAACAATTCGTAACGCACACCGTCATCGCCCGTGAACCATGACATGTTCTCGATGATTCCGCGAACTGGCAAATTCACTTTTGTGGCCATTGCTGCCGACAACTTGGCAACCTTCTGCGCTGCTTCTTGCGGCGTCGTTACTACCAACACCTCTGCACGTGGCAGGTATTGACTGAGGCTCAATGCAATATCACCCGTTCCTGGCGGCATGTCGATCAGTAGGAAGTCTGGTTCGTCCCAGTACACGTCGGTAAGGAACTGCTCTAATGCTTTGTGAAGCATTGGTCCGCGCCACACCACAGCTTGTCCTTCAGGCACGAAGTATCCAATGCTGATGCAACGAACACCCCACTGCTCGGGAGGCAACAACATGTTGTCGATCACTACGGGATCGCGATCGGTGCCAAGCATGCGCGGAATTGAATAGCCGTAAATATCGGCGTCAACAATGCCAACTTTGTATCCCTGCGCTGCAAGAGCAACTGCAAGGTTGGTGGTGACACTGGATTTCCCTACGCCACCTTTGCCCGACGAAACCAAAATTGGTCGAGTTTTTGAACCAGGTTGTGCGAATGAAATTTCGCGACCCGATGCGTGACCTTGTGCTGGTTGTGAACCAGCAGTTGCGCCTGGGTTGCCATGCAGCATTTCGCGAACCTTTGCGCGCTCTTCATCATTCATTACGCCGAAGTTCAATGCAACATCTTTTACGCCATCAAGTGCCCGCAAAGCGGTACCAACGCGATTTTGAATTTCATTACGCAATGGACAGCCAGCAATGGTAAGCACCACAGTCAGGCTGACTACGCCACCCTTCATCTCTACGTCGCGCACCATTCCGAGGTCGACAATGGAACGGTGTAGCTCTGGGTCCTCTACGGGGCGGAGGGCTTCAATGATCTGATCTGTTGTGGGGGTTGACATGGGGCTCCAATAATTTCCACTATGGCCATAGGTACAATACCTGTGTGTCGAGCAAGTCTGCCAACCTCACCTCGGGATCCTTCACCGCGCAGGTGTCTGCAATTACCTCGGCATTCGGAGACCCAACGCGTCGTGCGGTGTATCTGTTCGCTCGTGAAAGC
>CANIHL010000055.1 GCA_947467375.1 Acidimicrobiaceae bacterium
AACGCTTGGTTCACTCCCGGCCATCGAAGAATGTCTATTGCCAGCATGGTTTGCAGGGATGCCTTTCCTCGTCAAATCTCTGTCCGAGACTAGTCGGGCAATCCTCAAATAGGTGAAAACAACGAGGTTGTGCAATCGTGCGCACCTGTGACGTTGAGCACCAGATTCAGGGCAATCGGTTGAACTGAAATTTCCTAATCGGGGCGCTCAGTCCCTAGTGTTTATCGCGCCCCTATTCCGTGATTTAGAGTGGGGAAAGATCATTGTCGAGGGCACCACCCTCATTGGCACACGACGTATACGAGGAACACTGTGACTGAAATACCCGAACATCTACTCAAGCGTTCGAAGGAACGACGGGAAGCTGCTTCAGGCGTTGCAAGTTCAGACTCTGGTACATCGGCGCCTGCCACCACATCCTCGACACCGGCAGTTGCAAAATCTGCTGCACCGGTTGCCGCTTCGGCTCCTGCTCCAAAGCCTGACCCGAGTTACGTAGTTGCCGCAAAGTCACGTAAGAAAATCCCATTCTGGGCAATGGCCACTCTCAGCCTGCTTCCGCTATGGGCATTTATGTACATGCTCGCGTTGAAGCCACAGGAAAAAGTTGTTGAAGGTCCGCTCGCTATTGGAGCAACGGTGTACGGGTCGTGCGCAGGTTGCCATGGTGCCGAAGGCCAAGGCGGCGCAGGTCGAGAATTTGCTGGCGGCGAAGTTCTGAAAACCTTCCCAAAGATTGAAGACATGTTGAACTTCGTCTACACGGGTAGCCAGGCCTACGCATCGCAAAACATCAAGTTCTACGGAGACCCAAATCGTGAGGGTGGCGCACATGCTCCGCTTTCTTACAACGGAAACCCAATGCCAATGCAGGGCGAGAAGGCAGGCGGCGGGCTTACCGAAGCACAAATTCTTGGCGTTGTGTGTCACGAGCGTTACACCATTTCTGGGGCAGACCCAGCAAGCGAGCAATGGAAGAGCGAATACGAGACATGGTGTTCACCAGAGTCTGAAATCTTCCTTGCACTAGAAAATGGAACGACATCGTTCGACACCATTGATACAGACTTTGCAATGTTGACTACACCACCGCATCCAGTTGGCACCACACCTCGCGAATCAGCGAAGTAACTTCAGGCTCGTTACGGGCCGGTGCACACCACTTCCGTAATTTGATCTTGATACAAATTCAGTAGCGCGATTGCGTTCCCGTCTGGGAATTTGTTAATGAAGTCACGCAGCGAAGTGGTTTCAGTGTCGCAATTACGCACCGTTGGAGTAGCAAGTGGAACTACCCATCCATTGCTCAACACCCCTAAGTCTCCGCCTTGTAACATGTCAACAAGTGCTGGAAGGGTCAGTATTTCTTTTCCATTACTGGAATCAGATGGAACGAGTGCAAACCACAACACCCCAGAGCCCAACGTGTCGGCAACTATTACGCATGAATACGGAATTGTTGGCAACTCACACGTCACTTCGCCTGGTGTGCCATCAACAATGTGCAACGTTCGACCGTCATCGAGCGAAAGTGTTGCATCGCCTACTGATCTACCGTCCGAAATCTGCCAGCCGTCACCGAACTCGGTGGTGGTCACGGCAGCCACTACATCAATTACGCGACTGCCTGAACTACTTGCCGACGAACCGCCATTCACCAGCAACAATGTTGCAAACACCAAGGCCGAGGCGCCGAGCAACATGCCTAGCGCTGCCCACAACCTTGCGGTGAAGAAATAACGCATGTAGTAAATCTATTGCGCACGAACTGCTGCGTGTGCAGCACGTTCAGTGCGTTCAGCAAGCTGTTGCATAACCGAATCGGTATGACCAAGCCCAACAAACAGTGCTTCGTATGCTCCTGGGGCCAACGCCACGCCTTCGGCCAGCATCGCATGGAACAATCGCGCATACATTTTTTCGTCAGTCTGCTTTGCCTCGTCGAAATTCGTCGGAGTGTTTGGACCAAAAAATGCACCAACCAGCGTTCCCACGACAGGAAATTGAGCAACAATTCCTGCGCTTAAACACGCATCGCGAAGCAAGGTGGACAACGCACGCGCGCGTGCACCAAGTTCCATATATACGTCTGGAGTGAGTTCATTCAACGCTGCAAGACCAGCAGCGGTTGCTAATGGATTACCCGCAAGTGTTCCTGCGTGAAACACCTTTCCAATTGGTGTGAGATTTTCCATCACTGCACGCGATCCACCGATTGCCCCAATTGGCAAACCTCCACCAATAACTTTGCCAAAACATGTGATATCGGGTTTCACGTCGTACTTTGCTTGCGCGCCACCTTGGCCAATACGGAAACCCGTAATCACTTCGTCAAAAATCAACAATGCGCCGGCTTTATCGCAAGCCGCGCGTAGACCTTCCAAGAAACCAGGTGCTGGCGCAACAACGCCCATGTTCGCAGCTACTGGCTCAACAATAACTGCTGCAACATCGTTACCAATTTCTGGAACCACGTTGTACGGAACCACCAATGTGTTGGCAACTGCTTCTTCTGGAACACCTGCTGTTCCAGGAATTCCTAGCGTTGCGATTCCGCTTCCACCTGCTGCAAGCAACGCATCGGTTGCGCCGTGAAAGTTTCCGTAAAACGTAATGATTCGCTTTCGGCCAGTTGCTCCGCGAGCAAGACGTACTGCAGTACTTGTCGCCTCGGTACCGCTGTTCATGAGTCGAATACGTTCGCAACTTGGCACTCGTTCGCGAATTGCTTCTGCCAATTTCATTTCGCGCGGGGTTGGTGCACCAAATGAGGTTCCGTCTCCAGCTGCTTCACGCAATGCAGCGGTAATTGCTGGGTGTGCGTGACCCAAAATTACTGCGCCATAACTTTGCACCAAATCGATGTAGCGATTGCCCTCGACATCAACAATGTGTGCGCCTTCGCCGCGAGCAACGATGTACGGCTCACCGCCAACAGATTTGAATGCACGAATAGAAGAGTTCACACCACCAGGAATGACATTGGCTGAACGCTCAAAAAAAGTGTGGTTTGATGCAATTGCTTTGCCGGTGCACACAGTTGCGCTGCAACCTGCAGACACACAGAGAGATGGATCACAAAACGGGATAGTCATTGCGACTCCTATTGTTGGGTTTCGGCGAACCAACGCGCGAAATACGTCAAAATAATGTCTGCGCCAGCTCGCTTCACTGCAGTCAATTGCTCGACTGCAACAGTGTCGTGATCGATCCAGCCATTTGTAGCAGCAGCTTTGATCATGGCGTATTCGCCACTTACGTGATACGCGGCAACCGGAACATCAACACGCTGACTCACTGCAGCAATGACATCGAGGTAACTCATGGCAGGTTTTACCATCACAATGTCAGCGCCTTGCTCAATGTCGGCTGCAACTTCACGAAGTGCTTCGCGAGCATTGCGCCAATCTTGTTGGTAACCCTTGCGATTACCGCCACCAGCAATTTGCACATCTACCGCATCGCGGAATGGACCATACAAACCTGAGGCATACTTTGCGGAATAAGCCATGATCGCGGTGTCGTGAAAACCGGCGCCGTCAAGTGCTGCACGAATGGCCCCAACTTGTCCGTCCATCATTCCGCTTGGCGCAACTACTTGAGCGCCGGCTTGTGCCTGAGCCAATGCGGCTTTGCAATAAATCTCGAGCGTCGCATCATTATCAACATCCCCTGCTGCATTCAGAACTCCGCAATGTCCGTGCGATGTGTACTCATCAACACACAAGTCGGCCATCAACACGATGCGATTGCCTAATTCTTCGTGCAATTCACGCAGTGCAACCTGCACGATTCCATTGGGATCAAAGGCGCCTGATCCAACTTCGTCCTTGACTGCAGGAACTCCAAACAAAATGACTCCAGTCACTCCCAGGTCGGCAAGCGTCCGAACTTCTTCTTTCAGCGACTTCAGCGTGTGTTGCATGACGCCAGACAACGATGAAATTGGCTGTGGCGCAGTAATACCTTCACGCACAAATAGCGGTGCAACTACATCGGAAACCCCAAGACGAACTTCAGCAACGAGTTCTCGCAGTGCTGGGCTTTGACGAAGACGACGGGGTCGAGATTGCGGAAACGCCATGCCAGTAAGGCTAGGGGGTCAGTTACGCGAATACGCCAGCAAGCGCGGCAACAACCCCTGCGGTTGAGGCTTCACGCGCAACGGCACTAATCGTCATTCCGCATTCAGCAGCAACTCGGTGTGTCGGCTCTCCGATTGCAACAACTTTTCCATTCATTTCTGGACCAGCCTGTTCGCACCACGACCGCACAGCGGAACCAGATGCAACCACTACTGCGTCAGCAGATCGAATTTCGCCAACTTGTAAATCTGTGAGAACACAATGCACTGTCTTGTACGCGGCAACTTCGTCAACATCCATGTTGCGGTCGCGCAAAATGTGCACTACATCGCCACTGGTTTCTTGAGCTTGAACGACCAGTATTTTTCCAGAAGTCACGGGAAACTCTTTTGCGAGCGAAGCCCCAGTTGCTACGGGCGGAACAAACTCCACATCATGTGTAAATGCAAGCGCCGTTGCACTTCCTACAGCAGCAAGTCGTGGCCCAGACGCACTGTGCGATAAATACGGCGCAACGCGCGACGCGCCATTAGCCGATGTGCACACCACC
The DNA here is from genome assembly GCA_947467375.1 of Acidimicrobiaceae bacterium. Classification (GTDB taxonomy): domain Bacteria; phylum Actinomycetota; class Acidimicrobiia; order Acidimicrobiales; family Ilumatobacteraceae; genus UBA3006. The sequence continues at coordinate 4,636 of CANIHL010000055.1, forward strand.
CATTCATAGTCACTCAAGTTACGCATTGCTTGTTCAAATGCAAAACCTTCATCGTCTGGTTGTGCGATCTCGATGAGTGGAATAACCACGCACACCGCGCCACTGTCTTCAATCGTGCGTTGTAAATCTTTTGACTGCCCTCGCGGTCGCGTAATGACAATGCGCTTTCCTGAAAACGTATTGTTGGTCATGCCAATGCTGATTGCGATTTTTGCGCAAGCTCGCGAGCAAAATCATGTGCGCCAGTTGTTGGCACAGACTCGACGAACTTCACATGCCGATCCGAATTCGTTGGGCCAGTTGCCATAAACGTTGACAGTACGTGCTCGGCATTGACGTATGCGCCAACTGGCATTGAACAACCTGCGCCAAGTTCGGCAAGAAATGCCCGCTCAATTTCTACGGCATAACGAGTTTGTGCATGATCAATGCTCGCAATGGCCGAAAGTATTTCTCTGTCGCCTTCTCGGCACTCAACAGCAACACAACCCTGCCCAACCATTGGAACAAATTCTGAGGTGGGAAGTTCTTGTGCAACGCGGCTTGTTAGCCCGAGTACTTGCAATGCTGCAATCGCCATCACAATCGAGCCATTCTCGGGAATTTTCTCTAAGCGAGTGTGAATATTGCCGCGCAACTCCACAAATTGCAGGTCCGGTCTAACGGTGAGCAATTGCGCCCTGCGCCGCACCGACCCAGTGGCAACTGTTGCACCTATTTCAAGTTCATTCAGCGACTTGCCTACCAATGCATCGCGTGCATCTCGCCGTTCACACCACGCCCCAATCACTAATCCTTCTGCATGTTGTGATGGAAGATCCTTCGCAGAATGAACGGCAATGTCTGCGTCTCCGCGAAGCACTGCTTGCTGTACTTCCTTCACAAAAATGCCCTGACCACCAATTTGGTGAAGTGGTTGATCTTTGTTTTGATCGCCAAGAGTTTCAACAAACACCAGCTCAACTGCTCGCCCTGTAGTTGCTGTAATCGATTGCGCAACAATTTCTGCCTGTGTTCGCGCCTGTGCGCTAGAACGCGTGGCGAGTCGGATCATTCGATGTCAAATAAATCGCGAAACGCTGCGGCGATGCGTTCACCTTGTGGTGTGCCTGCGCTGTGCTTCAGTTGCAAAGAAGGGCTGTGTAGCAACTTTGCAACAACTGCTTTACTCAAAGCATCAACAGCATCGTGCTGTTCAGTGGAAAGACCAGAAAGCCGCGATGCATAGCGCTCAATTTCTGCAGATCTAATTAACTCAGCTCTTTCGTGCAGCTCAGCAATAAGTGGAGCAGCCTGACGAGCTTTCACATCTTGTCCGAAACGTTCCACTTCTTCTCCCACAATTCGTCGAACTTCTTCGGCTTCCTGCTGACGTGCATCTATTCCAGTTTGCGCCCAGTCCCGAAGGTCATGCAAGTCACGCAGCGTGATGCCTGGCAATTCACCGACCTCGTGCTCAACGTCGCGTGGAACTGCGATATCAACTATCAACAATGGAGAGCCATTCGCGTGCTCTCGCGCCTTACGTACATCGTCAACCGAAATAATTGCTTCACCCGCACCCGTGCAGGTCAACACAACGTCTGCATTGCCAATCGCATTGTGCAGCTCATCGATATGGCTGACAACTGCGCCAACTGATTCTGCAAGTTGGTGTGCACGTTCACTACTTCGATTCATCACCGTAACGCTCTGTGATCCTGCGCTGCTGAGGGCTCGCGCAATTCCTGCTCCCATGTCGCCCGCTCCAATAACCAATACGCGACGACCAGACATTGTTCCCAAAATGTCAGTCGCCATTTCTACAGCAGCATGCGAAACCGATGCTGTTGAACGGCTAATTGACGTTTCAGTTCGCGCACGTTTGCCAACTTCAAGCGCATGACGGAACAACATGTTTAACGAAGTTCGCGCGGTGGTTTCAGTACGTGCTTTGTCCCACGCATTCCGTACTTGGCCAAGTATTTCGGTTTCACCAAGCACTGCGGAATCAAGTCCGGATGCAACTTCGAAGAGATGACTGACTGCTGCATCATCGTGTTGGCTGTAAAAATGAGGTTGAAGCTGTTCGACTGACAAGCCGGAAATCTCGCAAAAGAAATCTCGTACATCTGCAAATGCGCCATGGAATTTTTCGGCAATTACGTACACTTCGGTGCGATTGCACGTGGAGAGAACAACCGTCTCACGAACGTGATCACGCGACACCAGTTCGTGCAACGATTTTGCAAGCGCATCATCAGAAATGCTCACACGTTCAATTACGTCAAGTGGTGCCGATTTATGGTTAATGCCAAGCACAACTATTGACATATTGCAGCCACTTCGCGCTTTGTCTTTGTGGCGGGCTTATCTTCGCGGCTGAGTTGCTCGTAATAACCAAGGATCTGCAATTCAACGCCTAGGTCCACACTGCGAACTGAGATATTTTCTGGAACGTTCAAGATCACCGAAGCAAAATTCAATATCGAACGAATGCCAGCGTTGACCAAGAGGTCTGCTGCGTGCTGAGCCGATGCCGGCGGAGTGGAAATGACGCCGATGCTCACCGACTCTTCGCGCACAATGGCGGGTAAGTCGTCCACATGGCGCACGATCACGCCCGCAACTTTTTTGCCAACCTTTGTTGAGTCGATGTCCACCACTCCGGCAACTGGAAAACCGCGGGTGGAGAATCCGTTGTAATTGGCGAGTGCGTTGCCAAGGTTGCCTGCCCCAACAACTACTACTTTCCATTCATGGTGTTGGCCAAGTTCGCGCTTAATTTGGTACACCAAGTAGGCAACGTCGTAGCCAACTCCCCGTGTGCCATAACTTCCCAAATACGACAAGTCTTTGCGCACCTTTGCCGCATTGACGCCAGCCAGAGCTGCAAGTTGGTCGCTCGATAACCGCGCAGTTCCGCCGACAATGAGGGTGTTCAAAATCTGGAGGTAGACAGGCAGACGCGCAACAGCAGCATCAGGAATTCTGCGCCTTGCGGGGGATGAGGTTTGGGCAGTGTCGGCCACGCCACAAATGTAGGCGTTCGTGCATGAATTCACGAAGTCCAACTAGTCTGCGGTGATGAGCGCAACCGTTGTTTTCGCCTTAGGAGGGCTAAACAGCGCCCTCGCAGGAACGGCAACCCTCATAGCGACCGCTTTCACACTGAGCACTGCCGATCGTTGGATCAAACGCCGTCAACCACACGAACTTGCTTGGACGATTGCAATGGGGCTGTTTGCAATCGGCTCTGCATGTTTATGGTGGGCAGAAAGTACGGGCTGGAACCTCTTCGTATTCCGAATGTTTTTCCTTACTGGTGCGGTGCTCAATGTTTCATGGCTATCTCTTGGCACCCTGTACCTACTTGGCGGGCAGCAGCTTGGAAATCGCGTTCGACAATTCCTCATTTATATGTCGGGCTTGGCAACTGGAATCGTTCTTGTTGCACAAACCAAAGTTGACATCGTTGCCGATCAATTCCCCACGGGCAAAGAAGTCTTTGGCGTTGCCCCGCGCATCCTTGCTGCAGTCGGGTCTGGAGTACCTGCACTCGTCATCATTTTTGGAGCGTTGTGGTCTGCGTGGCGCGTGCTTCGGAAAAAGAATCCTGCACTGTCAACCGGAGCAAAACGTGCGGTGTTTTCAGCTGGACGTTTAGCCGCTGGAAACATCTTGATTGCAGTGGGAACATTGGTGCTCTCCGCAAGTGGAACACTGGCCGGCCGATTCGGTCAAGACCGAGCGTTTGCCATCACCTTGCTGATTGGAGTGTCAATTTTGTTTTTCGGTTTTCTCGTTGCCAGCAATTCAACACGAGCAAAATCAACGCAGCGCGCGACGCAGTACCTTGCCCGTGCTGCCAGTTGGCAGTGACTGCACGATTAATACTTTTGATGGGCACTTGTAGCGCGCTAACTGCTTTTGGCAGTGCTCAATAATTGATTCTTCATCCAGGTGTACGCCCTTGTGCAGCACAACATATGCCCGTACTGCTTCGCCCGTGTGCGGATGCGAAACACCAACCACTGCTGCCTGATCAATTGCTGAATGCGCCAGCAGCACTTGCTCAACTTCTGCTGGATACACATTGAATCCACTCACGATGATGAGGTCTTTCAAGCGATCGACAAGGAATAGATCTCCATCTGCATCCCGCACTGCAATATCGCCTGTGCGCAACCAACCATCTGAAGTCAGTACTCGGTCTGTCGCCTCGTGATCGTTGTAATACCCAGCGAAAACATTCTCGCCGTGCACCCAAATTTCTCCCGAGTCTCCTTCTTCAGCATCATCACCGTGTTCATCAACTAAACGAATTGACACGCCCTGCAATGGTTTCCCAATTGATCCAACCTTGTGGCTGCCATTTACCGATGTGGTTACCACCGGCGAAGACTCGGTGAGTCCGTAGCCCTCATGCACAACAAGTCCGTATTGCTCCTTCAATTGCACCGTCACGTGCTCGGGCATTTTTGCAGCTCCTGTTAAGGCAACACGCAACTTCGAAAGTACTACGCATTCATTGCTAGGCATTTGCGCGAGCGCAGACCACACTTGCGGCGCACCAGGAACCACCGTTACTCCGCGCTCTGCAAATGTTTCAAGCGCAGTTGACGGATCGAAGCGCTGTACTAACACCACACTTGCACCTGCAAACAGGGTGTACCCCAGCACCACATTGAGTCCGAAAATATGGAACAACGGCAACACTCCGTACACCACATCGCTGCTGTGCAACACGTTTTCGGCCGAGAGTTGCACAAGGTTTGAATGCAAGTTGTTGTGCGTGAGCATTGCGGCTTTTGGCGAACCTGCAGTTCCACTTGTAAAAATGAATGCCGCAACTTCAGTTGGCGACATGTTCAGAATCGGTACAGGGGAATGCATCAGTGATTCGGTCAACGTGATGGCACCAGCAATGTCGTGGCCTTCTGTGGCAATCACTGCACGCAGTTCGGTAAGTGATGAACGATCAATGTTGCTCCAAGCAGTCATTGCTGCTGGCTCCACAAACACCATGCGCGGTTGAATCGTGTCCAACTCGCGCTGTATTTCAGATGCAGGGCTCATGATGTTGAGCGGTACTGCAATTCCACCCACACCAAGTGTTGCTAAATAAGCGAGTACGAAGTACCTGCTGTTTCCGCACAAGATTGCAACACGATCGCCGCGCTCAACACCGTTCTCGGCAAGTACGCCGCGCAGACTTGCTACTTGTCGCCGTAATTCTCCGTACGTAGTCGGACGACCCCTACTGATCAGTGCAACGTTGTCTGCTGGATGTTGCTCGATGATTTCTGCAAGATTCACGAGCGCCTCATCAAACTGCTAAATCTCATTACCTAAGTGAAAGAATTCCAGCAGTAAAAATTGAAATGAGCAGCAATGCAATTGCCAATGTGGTCGCTGGGCGCATGACACGACTTTACGCCTATTTGCAACTTCAGTTTGGTTTGGAACCCAAACGCACCGTGGTGCTTACTCCGCCACCAGCATTGGGGTCCTGGCTGATAGCCACCAAGTTTGTTGGTCCAAGGTCTAATTCGGCAGCCGCAGAGCCGCGGTCTGTACACAATGCCAACATGCCATAACTATCGATAACGAGTCCAAGACCTCCACCGATTTCGGAGAAGTTATTCACTACAGGCACAGAGCGAACAACGTGATTCGGCGAATCTGCATTGCCGATGGAAACGCGCACTGGAGAGCCCCATTGTGCAATGTCTTCTGGTCCGATGTTGAGTTGGCAGTTTCCAAAATGATCTACCCATGTCACTTCACCAACAATCTGGCCGTTTTCTTCGCGTGTGATTGGAATAATTCCCGGAAGAATCGATGCAGTATCAATTTCGTTACCAAGTTCGCTTAGTTCAACTCCGTTACAAATGTGTGCAGCAACCGATGCGAAAATATCGCGACCAGCAAACGTGGTTCCTGGGGAAGGTAAGTGATACTTCGTATTTGTCAGTTCCACAGCAAATTCGGCACCACCCGCTAGTGCTACACCGGTTGCCAAAAGGCCATTATCTGGCCCGATAAACACACCTTCACCACCAGAAACACTGACTGCAATGGAGCGTCGCGCAGTGCCAACACCTGGGTCAACAACCGCCAACACCACGCCTTTTGGAACGTATGCAACTGCTCTCGCTAGTGCAAGTGCTCCTGCACGAACATCGAACGCCGGAATGTCGTGCGTGATGTCGATCACTTGCACATGTGGAGCAATATCTGCAACAACACATTTCACAATTCCAACAAATTCATCTCGAGTTCCGTAGTCAGTGAGGAATGAAATGTGATTGAAGCGGTGTGTCATGGTGTGTTCAAGAAAAAACGAATGGACCGGTGCCAACCCCCCGACGGCACCGGTCCAAACGGCGCACTCTTTCGAGCGCGACTCCCGGTTGGGGGGTAACCCCGTCCGGAGTTCGTGACCTAGGGCATACCCTAGCGACTACTTGCCCATCTCACGGCTGCGTTG
>CANIHL010000056.1 GCA_947467375.1 Acidimicrobiaceae bacterium
GCCTACAACAAGTGCGCTGTAAGGAGTACCTCGCCGCTCGTGTCGCTCACCGCGACCGAACAGCGCCATACAAATTAGGAAGCGGCTGGCTTATCGCCGGCAGCAGGAGCACCGGCTGCCGGAGCTTCACCAGCAGCGGCTTCACCAGCTGCGGCTGCAACTGGCTTGTCAACTTGCGAGCTCGTTACCAACACGGTGACAACTACCAAGTCAGGGTCGGAAACTGCGGTAACGCCCTTTGGCAACACGATGTCTTCCATGCGGATGATGGAGTACATGTTCATCTCGGTGACGTCGATGACGATTTCGTTCGGAATGTTGTTTGCTGCTGCGCGAATTTCTACGCGGTCAACTGCAGGGTCAACAAGTCCGCCTTCTTGTACAACAGCTTTTGCTGTACCAGTGAGGTGAATTGGAACCGACATGACGATTTCCTTCGAGAGGTCAATTTGCATGAAGTCAACGTGGCTGACATTGCGCTTCACTGGGTCGCGCTGCATGTCCTTCACGATTGCTGGGTATGTCTTGTCAGCAACTTGCAATTCAAGAATGGTGTTGGTGCCTGCTGGGCCCGACAATGCAATGCGCAAGTCGCGACGCTCAACAGTGACAACTACTGGTTGCATGCCTGCTCCGTAGATGACCGCAGGAATGTGGTCGGCTCCGCGCAAACGACGTGCCTCTGGGCTACCGGTCGTGCGGCCAACGTTGGTCTTCAATGTGGTGGTCATGTTCGAAACTCCGTACTTACGTAGTGAAAATCAGCAGATACAACGGCTGGTCAGTGTACAGCCGCCCAGGCCTATTGCGGAGTGGGCTTTAGGACTGGTTTTCGCCGTCGAACAGGTCGCTGACGCTGGTTTCGTCAAACACTGCAGACAGGGCATCGGCAAGGATTTTGGCCACAGAAAGCACCTCAATCTTGGCGATTCGCTTTTCTTCGGGAAGAGGCAACGTGTTGGTGAGTACCACGCGAGTAATTGGCGAGTTTTCGAGGCGCTCGATGGCTGGGCCAGAGAGCACGCCGTGAGTGGCCATGGCCCACACTTCTTTTGCACCGCGGTTCATGAGCAACTCAGCGGCACTCACAATGGTTCCGCCAGTGTCAATCATGTCGTCAGTCAGGATGCACAAGCGTCCTTCAACTTCACCGATGACTTCTTTGGCAACAGCAACGTTGGCTGTGTTCTTCGGGCGACGCTTGTTAATGAAGGCAACGTCTGCGTTCATGTCGGCAAGATGCTGCGCAAATCGTTCTGCAACTTTTACGCGACCTGCGTCTGGCGAAACGATGACCACTCCGTCGCGAGCATTTGAGCGCACGTATTTTTCAAGAACTGGAATTGCGGTGAGGTGATCGACAGGGCCTTCAAAGAAACCCTGAATCTGTCCGCTGTGCAAGTCGACGGACACCATGCGCTTTGCGCCTGCAGCTTTAAACATGTCGGCAATAAGGCGTGCGGTAATTGGCTCGCGACCTTCTGCTTTACGGTCTTGGCGTGCGTATCCGTAAAACGGGCACACTGCAGTAACGCGCTTTGCTGATGCGCGATATGCGGCGTCGATCATGATGAGTTGTTCCATGATGGAGTCGTTCACACTGCGGCCTTCGTGCCCGCAATGTGTTTGCATTACGAACACATCTCCACCGCGAACTGATTCACCAAACCGTGGACGCAATTCGCCGTTTGCAAACTCAACAATGTTTGCTTCGCCCAGTTGCACTTCAAGATGTTGTGCAACTTCTTCAGCGAGCGCTGGGTGAGTGCGTCCCGTGTACAACGCCATCCGTTTTGTGGTGACCTTGTCAATTGTTTTGTTCACGAGGCCCCCTCAAGAAATATGTCGGCGCTTTTCATTTGCCAGCATAGATCGCGGGGCCGATTCGGCTTTCTTCGCAATACTTCACGAGTTCCGGGGAGAGGACTCGAACCCCTATATACGGGACCAAAACCCGTTGTCCTGCCATTGAACGACCCCGGAGAGACTGCAATACGGTACTCAATCTAATCGCCGTTTGCTTATTTGGTCTTAGTTCCCGCTAGCGTGCTGTGCGCTATGGGTTCACTTGTAAAACGTCGTCGTAAGCGGATGCGCAAAAAGAAGCACAAGAAGATGCTTCGTCGTACCCGCCACCAGCGCCGCAAGTAACCCCGTTTTCGCCCCTCGCCTTTGGACCTAAAAAGAGCGAGTGTGGGTGACAACAACGGTTGCTTCGCTTAACGCTTCATGAATGCGTGGATGCACACCGTCTAACCACCAAGTTGCTCCGCTGCCCGCCAATACTGGGCTTTGACCACTGGCTTCACGAATGCGGTCGCGCCAATGTGCAAGACGTGGCTCAACAGCAATAGCGGCAGGCTCTAAATCATTTGGCCCATCGTGCTGTGCCTGAAGTGAATCAAAGGCCTTGTAGACAGCCGGAGTAGAGACTCCAAATGGGGGCACCACAAGAGTGATTTCGCGCGCAACAAACGGGAGTGGCTCGAGAATTTCTCCGATTCCTGTTACTCGTGCGCGGCCACCGTGCATGCAGAACGGAATATCTGCGCCAAGTTTTGAGGCTGCGATGAGGTCTGTGTAGCCAGCCCAGCGAAGTACGGCCGCAGCATCTGCTGATCCGCCGCCAAGTCCGCCGCCATGTGGAATGTTCTTCTCAATGTGAATGTGCGCGGTCTTCCCGCAGAGTTGCAATGCACGCGCCACAAGATTGTTGTCGTCTGTTGGGACGCCACTTGCAAATGGGCCACTGACCGTCATTCCCGAATCGCCTTCGCTCATGGTGAGCACATCGTGCAATTCGAGCGACACCATTTCAGCGTCAATGAGATGAAAACCATCTGCGCGCACACCGGTGACTTTGAGCGACAGTGTGAGTTTTGCTGGAGCAATGATGTGGGTCATGTCAGGCTTCCTGAGTTGCAATGCACAGTCTGCCCCAATCGGCCACATCAAGTTCTTCAGCTCGCGACTCTGGCGAAACTCCAGCAGCAGCAAACTGTGCAGGAGTAACCATGTTGGACAAACAGCGGCGCAACATTTTGCGTCGTTGACCAAAACCAGTGCGCACAAGTGCAAACAGTTTCTGTGGGTCGACGTTGTCTACGGCAGGTGTTGCCTTGCGTCGAATGTCCACCATTGATGACGATACGTTTGGCTTTGGCAAGAACACGGTTGCAGGAACATCGGCGGCAATGAATGCGTCTGCCCAATACGAAATTTTCACGCTGACCGCGCCATAAGCAGGAGTGCGCGGTTTGGCAACGAAACGTTCGGCAACTTCTTTTTGCACCATGACCAGTAAGTGATCAACTGCCGGTGCGTAATCAAGCAAATCGGCAACAAGTGGGGTGGCCACGTTGTATGGCAAGTTGGCAATCACGTGCCACTTTGGTGAACGCTCAACGAGTGGGCGCCAATCCAAGTGCATCGCATCAGCGTGTAATACCTCAACGTTTGGTAGGTGTTTTACGACATCGCGCAACACTTCAACAACTCCGTTATCAATTTCAACGGCGACGATTGTTGCGCCGGTTTCGGCAAGCGCAAGCGTGAGTGAGCCAAGACCTGCGCCAATTTCAAGTACGAAATCATTTGGTCCAACGTTGGCGAGGCGTGCAATTTTGCGCACAGTGTTTGGGTCTACAAGAAAGTTCTGACCAAATGCTCTGCGCGGAGCAAGACCGTGCTTGTTCAGCAGGTGCGAAATGTCGTTGTGAGAGTGCGTCACCAGGTGATCTTTACGGGAATTGGTGCATCAATGAGGTCGGCAAGTTGCGTGAACTGCGTTGAGTTCAATTGCACGGTGACTCCAGCAGGAACGTTCACTCCGAATGCGCTGGTGCATTTCAACGAACGTCCGTTGTTGATATTGGTAATGGTCAGCTGAACGCCAACTGGTGTGATTGCAGAGAAGCACACAGGATTCGATGAATAACCAAGTTCGGTGAAGGTTGCTCGACCCGTGATGGAGTTGCTACTGGTTGCTGGGTATGCAACTGCTGCCGAACCTGATGGCGCAATTGGTGGTGGCCCACCAAGAATGACTGATTCAGGAATTTCATCTTCAACAACTGGAGGGATTGTCGTTGTTGTAGTTGAGGTACTCGAAGACGAACCGCCAGCTGCGAACGAAAACACGGTGAGTGCGAACAATGTGAGAACGGAGAGAGCTCCAATTCGTCGACGCTCGTAAACCGAAAGAACCACTGGCTAAACGCTACGGAGCAATGCCGGGAAACGCAAGGCAAGCATTGCGTGTGGTGTGTTGTGCAAACTGCGCAACGGGTTCGCCGCGAAGGTCGGCAATGAATGTGCCAACAATTGGCACGAGTGCTGGCTGATTTGGTTTTCCACGATGTGGAATAGGTGCAAGGAATGGCGCATCGGTTTCGAGCAACACGTGATCGATAGGGCACCACAGTGCTGCGCGGCGAACATCGTCAGCAGTTTTAAAAGTGACGATTCCGCTAAACGATAAATATGCACCGCGCTCAACACATTTCCGTGCCTCTGCTTCGTCGCCGGTAAAGCAATGGAAAATGGTTCGTGCAGGTACGCCTTCAGCATCCAACACATCAAACGTGTCGTCCCACGCGTTGCGTGTGTGAATGACCAGCGGAAGATCGTGCTCGTTAGCCAACTGAATTTGTGCAGCAAATACTTCGCGTTGCACGGTGCGGTCGGAATGGTCGTAGTAGTAATCAAGCCCACATTCACCAATGCCCACGACTCTTTTTGATCCGAGAAATGGCGTGACGGTGTCGATGCCATTCTTTGCATCGTGCGGGTGCAAGCCAACGGTTGCCCACACGTTTTCATGTTGTGCGGCAATGGCAATCGCTTGTGCGGTGGTGTCGGCATCGGTGCCAATCACGATCATTTTGCTTACGCCAACTTCGCGTGCTGCAGCAATTGCGTTTACTTGTCCGCCCGGAATGTTGTCTTCGTATACGTGGCAGTGCGTATCGATCCACTCAAGAGTTGGACTCATACGGTGAGTCGAGGGAAGAGAGGCTGACCCTTCACAACTTGCGTGCCACCTGTGTACTGACCCCACTTGGTGTCTGCATTAATTCGCAAGTCGGTGATGTTGCCCGTGAGGCCGATGCGATTCCAAATTTCTTGAGTAGTGGTTGGCAGCGCTGGGTTAGCCAAAATGCTGACGATGCGTAGTGCTTCGAGTGCATCGCCCATGACCGTGTTCACCGCGTCGCCTGGTTCCATCTTCCACGGTTCGTTGTCTTCGAGGTACGAATTCGTTGCGCCAATCAGTTTCCATGTGGCTTCAAGTGCCTTGCTTGGTTGCACTGCTGCCCAAGCTTGTGAAGTTTCTGCAACGGCAGTTGCTGCAATTTCTGCAAGTGGACTGTTGGCCGATGACGCAGGGCCAACTCCGCCACACTTCTTTTCAACAACAGTTGCTACGCGTGCAGCCAAGTTGCCAAGGTTGTTTGCAAGGTCGCTGTTAAAGCGTTTGATCAAGCCTTCGTCGCTGAAGTCGCCATCGTTGCCGTATGTGGTTTCGGCTAACACGTAATAACGGAAGCCATCAACACCAACAACGTCAATGAGGTCGAGCGGGTTCACCACATTGCCTGTGGTTTTGCTCATCTTTTCGCCGTCAACCAGCAACCAGCCACCAACGGCCCAGCCCTTCGGTGGTTCGATGCCAGCGCTCATGAGCATTGCTGGCCAATACACGCAATGGAAACGAATGATGTCTTTGCCAATGAAGTGATAATCCACTGGCCAATTTTCGGCGAACGCTTTCTCGTCGGTGCCATAACCAACTGCAGTGATGTAGTTGGCAAGTGCGTCGAACCATACGTAGGCAACATGCGATGGATCCCAGGGCAATGGAATTCCCCACGTGAGTGTTTTACGACTCACCGAGAAATCGTGCAGTCCACCCTTAATGAATCCGAGTACTTCGTTCATACGGAAGCCAGGAGTGATGGCATTCGGGTGATCTTCGTACCATTTCAACAATCGATCTTCGAAACGTGACAACCGGAAGAAGTAGTTCTCTTCTTCGACGTATGTAGTTTCTTTCATGTGAATGGGGCACTTGCCTTCAATGAGTTCTTCTTCAATAAAGTACGCCTCGCATGCAACGCAGTACTGACCGCGATACATGTCGGCTTCAATGTCGCCAGCGTCGAAGCAAGCCTGCAGCAATTTCTTTACGCCAGCAGCATGACGAGGCTCGGTGGTGCGAATGAAATCGTCGTGCGTAATGTTCAGGCGTTCCCAAGCCTGGGCAAACAGCGGGGCAATGGAGTCAGCAAATTCCTTAGGCGAAACCCCAGCGGCATCGGCAGCCTGCTGAATTTTCAGGCCGTGCTCGTCGGTGCCCGTAAGCAGGTGCACTTCTTCGCCAAGTAGGCGGTGCCAGCGTGAAACGGCGTCGGCCACGATGGTGGTGTACGCGTGACCCAAGTGCGGTTTGGCGTTGACGTAATAAATAGGGGTCGTCGCGCTGAACTTTGTCACGCATCCACACTAATAGTCTGACTGGGTGACTTTTGCCTTTGATTTAGCAACAGCAGTGACCGATGACGGCAACGGCGTGTACTCGGGTGCAGTGCACGACGGTTGGGACATTCGCGGAAACGCAAATGGTGGATATGTGATGGCGCTACTTGCAAGTGCAATGCGTAGTGCAGCAAACAGGCCCGATCCAATTTCGATCACGCTGCATTACCTTGCGCCGCTTCCACCGGGAGATTTCGAAATTCATACTCAGGTGATTAAGCAAGGTCGAAGATTCACCACGGTGAGTGCCTCGATGATGTTTGGCGGTCGTGAAGCAGTACGAGCAATTGGTGCATTCAGCGAAGCACCAGCAGTTGATGATGGAATGCAACATCACGGAATTCCGCTATGTGAAATTCCATCGTTTGAAGAATGCATGCGCCGAACCGAGAATGGCGAGGCAGTGCCGCTTGCGCTGATGAGCAAACTGGATATGCGTTTGCACCCTGACGACCGTGGTTTTGCGATTGGTCAGCCCAATGGAATTCCCCGTGTGCGCGGCTGGTTTGCATTTGCCGACAATCGCCCGAATGACACGTTGTCAACGCTGCTTGCTGCCGATGCATTTCCGCCGCCAGTGTTCAACTTGCTCGCAGTTCCTGGTTGGGTGCCAACGGTGGAGTTCACTGTGCATGTTCGTGCTGTGCCTGCACCTGGCCCATTGCGCTGCGAATTTAACACCAAAGAAATTCAAGGTGGCATGTTTGAAGAAGACGGAATCATTTGGGACGAAAACGGAGTGCTTGTCGCGCAGTCGCGACAGATTGGTTTAATTCCGCTCTGATCGTTATTTGATCATGAGCGCAAGTTCGTACACCTTGCGCTTTGGTGCACCATATTTTGCAGCGACGCGTGCGGCCGCATCTTTCTTGCTGGCACCAGTATTTAATTCATCGCGTAACGCTTGATTCAGTTCTTCATCTGTTGGCGGTGCAGGTGGTTTCGCGCCTTCGAGAATCAAAACGTATTCGCCACGTGGCTCTTCGGCTTGCGAATGTTTGTGAGCGTCGTGCAATGTTCCGCGCCACATTTCTTCGTGCATCTTGGTGAGTTCGCGAGCAAGCACGACGCGGCGCAGCGAGCCGCAAGCAACTTCAAGGTCGGCGAGTGTGCGCTCAAGACGGTGTGGTGCTTCGTACAACACCACGGTGCGTTGTTCGTCAACAAGTTGCGCAATGCGATCACTTCGTTCGCCACCACTGCGTGGAAGGAATCCTTCGAATACAAATCGTGAAGTAGATAAACCGCTCATGACCAACGCCATGGTGAGAGCAGATGGTCCAGGAATGGACGACACGGTGATGCCAGCAAGTACTGCTGCTTTCACCAGACGTTCACCTGGGTCGCTAATGCCTGGTGTTCCTGCATCGCTGACTAGCGCAACTTCAATTCCGCCAAGCAGTTTGCCCACCACTTCGTCACAGGCATCGAACTCGGTGTGCTCGTTAATAACGATGTATTTCTTGCCCGAAATGCCCAGGTGTAGCAACAACATTCCTGTGCGACGAGTGTCTTCGCAGCACACCACGTCGGCTGCCTGTAGCGCTTCAACAGCGCGTGGTGAAATGTCGCTTAAGTTCCCAATAGGTGTTGCCACCAACGTGAGTGTTCCCGAACTCATGAGTTCCTCACTTCAATCACATCGCCAACTTTAAGGTTCCAGCGTTCGAACGAGCCGGCACTTGCTTCAACAACTGTTTTGCAGCGGCTCACTGGTGCACTAATTCGTAACGGCTTTACGCGTTCTGTCTTGATCACCGTTCCGATTGCGTCCAAATAGGCAACATCCAATGGCACTTTTACGCCAATGGTGTGAATCCACTTGCACTGCGGAATCACCATTGCGTTTTCAACTGAAGTGCGGCCGATGAGGCCCTTACGGCGGCTTTGTGGAGTGTCGGCAACATCGGCACTGGCTAATACATCTCCCGATCGCACCAGCCATGCTGCACGAAGTTCGGTGTTCATCGTTGCCTAGCTGTTGTGGCGAATTTCAAGCACGTCGCCGTCGACTACTTCGTAGTCTTTGCCTTCAACGCGAATCTTGCCTACGTCTTTGGCTTTGTTCCACGAACCAATTTCCAGAAGTTCGTCCCATGCAATGACGTCGGCGCGAATGAAGCCGCGTTGCAAGTCGGAGTGAATCTTTCCTGCGCACTCTGGTGCTTTTGCACCGGCGTTGAAAGTCCATGCGCGAGTTTCTTTTTCGCCAGTTGTGAAATACGTACGCAAACCAAGCAGGTGATACGCCGAGCGAATCATGCGGGGCAGTGCACCTTCGCCAAGGCCAAGTGCTTCAAGCATGTCAATGCGATCTTGTCCGGTGAGTTGCGCGGCTTCAGCTTCAAGCTGCACGCTCATGCCGAGTACTTCAATGTTGTGCTCACTGGCCGAACCTGGAGGTGCAAGTTCTGCACGGACACGTGCTTCCATTTCCGGAATGGAGCCAAGTGCATCTTCGGCAACGTTGACCACTGCAAGAACTTGGCGCGTAGTGAGTAAGAAGTGTGGAGCAAGTAGCTCAAGGTCGTCTTTGCTGAGTGCTGCGCGGTACAGCGGGCGACCTTCTGCAAGGTGGGCCTGCGCGCGTTCGAGTGCGCCCATCTCGTCGCCGAGTGACTTGTCCATGCGCGCAGCTTTTTGTGCGCGATTAATTCGTGTCTCCACGGTTTCCAAGTCGGCGAGTGCAAGTTCAATTTCAACAACGCGTAAATGTTCAAGCGGGTCGGACGGACCAGGAATGTCGTCGTCAACAAATGCGCGAAGCACAAACACGATGGCATCCACTTCGCGAATGTTGGCAAGAAACTTGTTGCCAAGTCCTTCACCCTTACTCGCACCTTCAACGAGTCCGCCAATGTCCACCACTTCAACAGTTGCGTAAACGGTTCGCTGAGTCTTCGACATTTCAGCAAGTGCTTCAAGACGCGGGTCGAGCACTTTGGCCACACCAATGTTCGGGTCCTTCGTGGCAAATGGGTACGGGGCTGCCAAGGCGGCACCGTTCGTGAGTGCGTTATATAAAGATGACTTGCCGGCATTGGGCAAGCCGACGAGGCCAAAGCGTTCCATAAGAGACTGTCACGCTATCTGTGAGCCCGATGTGGCATGGGGTTTAGTAATTGTTACTATGGCGGTAGTAGTAATTCCCCAACCGCTCAGGGAGCCCATTGTGACTGCATTTGACCTCGATCTCAGCAAGTACTCCCTTGGCTGGAGTGACGAAGCCGAGTATGCCTTCAAGCCTGAAAAGGGTTTGAACGAACAAGTGGTTGAGCAGATCTCGTGGTGGAAGGGTGAACCAAAGTGGATGCGCGACATGCGACTGCGCTCACTAAAGACGTTTGAACGCAAGCCGATGGCACCGTGGTTCGACATCAACATGCCAGACCTCGACTTCCAAGACATCTTTTATTACTTGAAGCCAGCAACCGCTCAGACGGATGAGTGGGAAGACTTGCCAGAACAAATGAAGAAGACGTACGAAAAGCTTGGCATTCCAGAAGCCGAGCGCAAGTACCTTGCAGGCGTTACATCGCAGTACGACTCGGAAGTGGTGTATCACCGCAACCGTATTGAATTAGAAGAGCAAGGCATTTTGTTCTGCGACATGGACACCGCGCTTCGCGAATACCCAGACTTGGTGAAGCAGTACTTCGGCTCAGTTATTCCAATGGGTGACAACAAGTTCAGTGCGCTCAACACTTCGGTGTGGTCGGGCGGCTCGTTCATCTATGTTCCACCAGGCGTGGAATGCGAAATGCCATTGCAGGCGTACTTCCGCATTAACAGCGAAAACGCCGGACAGTTTGAGCGCACGCTCATCATCGCTGACGAAGGTTCAAAAGTTCACTACATCGAAGGTTGCTCTGCACCGGTGTACACCAACGACTCGTTGCACTCTGCTGTTGTGGAAATCATCGTGAAGCCAAGCGCGCACGTTACGTACACCACCATTCAAAACTGGTCGCCAAACGTGTACAACTTGGTTACCAAGCGTGCACGTGTTGAAGCAGAAGGACACATGGAATGGATCGATGGCAACATCGGTTCCAAGCTGACCATGAAGTACCCAAGCGTGTATCTCATGGGACCAAAGGCAACGGGTGAA
>CANIHL010000057.1 GCA_947467375.1 Acidimicrobiaceae bacterium
CTTGTCAAGCCTTTCAACGTAAACCCAAATGCAATAAGGGTTTGAATTCGCTAGCGTGACAGTACAAATGCCACACGATGCACATGAACTTTCACTTTCAGAGGTGTCTGTCGGTTTGCGCGAACTCGCATTTAACGAACACACATTGCATGCGTTGCAGCAAAAATTTTCTGATGTTCGACCACTTCTTGATGCGAATGTGGTGGGCCGAGTAAGCCGGCTTGACCGCGGGTGGAGCACAATTTTGATGAGTGCCGCTGGCGAACATGTGCGGACGCGAAACATTGGCGCCGATGTTGCCGTGGGCGACTGGGTAGTGCTGAGCGAAGATTTCGAGCGCGTGGAAGTAGTGGTTGCGAGGCAGTCGGCGCTCACCCGCCGGGTGTCGTCCGATGTTGTTCGGGCAGAATCGCATACCGTTGCCGCCAACATGGACACGGTGCTGGTGGTGCAGGCAGCCGATGTTGAGCCAAACCTTCGCCGCATTGAGCGCGAGTTGGTATTGGGTTTTGATAGTGGTGCTACTCCTGTTGTCGTATTTAATAAGTGCGACGAGCTGAGCGAATCTGACATTGCCAAAATGATGCACAACGTGCAGCCGGTTATCGCCGGAGTAGACGCCTACGCGGTGAGCGCCAAGACTGGCTTCGGGCTCGACCACCTGCGGAATTACACCTATAAATATGAATCGGAAACCCCTCAGACCATTGCCATGCTGGGCGCCAGCGGCGTGGGCAAGAGCACGCTGATCAACTCCCTTGTCGGCCATGAAGTGCAGCGCACGGGCGAAGTTCGCGAAGGCGACAGCCGCGGCCGACACACCACCACGGCTTCGGAGCTGGTGCAGTTAGCCAACGGTGGTTGGCTTCTTGATACTCCCGGTTTGCGTGTGGTCAGTTTGTGGATGAGCAGCAACGGAATTGTGCGAGCATTCGCCGATGTGTTTGAAGCTTCGAACAATTGCAAGTTCCGCGATTGCAAACACGAAAACGAACCTTCGTGTGGAGTTCACGCTGCAGTTGCAAACGGTGAGTTCACTGCTGATCGAGTTGCCAACATGAAAACTCTTGTTGCAGAAGAAGTGACGTTAGAAAATCAGCAAATTGTGTATGCACGCACGCAAGACAAGCGCGGCGTTCGCAAACCGACGACTAACTAGTCCAGTTATCAAACGACAGCGCAACAGTTGCGCCGCCACCAGGTGTGTCGGTAATGGTGACTACTGCTTCGTGATCATCGGCGAACTGCTTCACAATGGCAAGCCCTAAACCCGAACCCGGCAGGGCACGAGTTGCGGTGGCGCGATAGAAACGGTCAAACACCATTGGCTTGTCTGCATCGCTGATTCCCTGGCCGTGATCGATCACTTCAACGCGGGAACCCACGATGTTGATTTCCACATTGTCTGGCGTTGGGCAGAACTTCAATGCATTGTCAACCAAGTTGCCAACTGCACGATCGAATTGCGATGGGCGAACCTTGACGGAAGCAGGATTGGTTGATGTAACAGAAACCGTGCGGCCCGTGCGCCGTGACGCGCGAGTGGCGATGTCGTCGCATGCATCACGAAGGTTGATTTCTTCTGGTTCTTCGACCAATCGTTGATCGCTAGCAAGTGCCGTAAGTTCTGAGGACAGGTCGGTGAGTTCATCAATTTCGGCGGCGATATCGCGAAGCACGGCTTGTTTTGTTGCGTCGTCCAAGCTGTCGCGCTGCAGAAGTTCTGCGTTTGCGCGCAGCGAAGTAAGTGGCGTGCGCAATTCATGGCTTGCGTCTTGCACCAATTGCTTTTGCTGGTCACTGCTCTGTTGCAGCGCAGAAAGCATGGTGTTGAAACTCGTTGCCAACTGCTCAATCTCACGGTCGCCGTGAATGTCGAGCGTGGTGGAAAGGTCGCGCGTGAGAGCAATTTCTTCTGCCGCATCAGCAAGCTGTTGAATTGGTCGCGCTGTGCGGCGCGCTACCCACCAGCCAGCAATGCCTGCCAACAAAATGCCAACCGGACCAAGTGCAAATAGCCAGCCCCGCATACCGTTTTGTGCACGTTCAAGATCGTTGATGTCTTTAGCAATTTGTAATGCTCCACCACCAATAAGCGGAACAGTAAGCATGCGATATTGGTCGCCATTGATAGAAATGGTGGAACGCGATACGCCGCCTTGTGGGTTGTTCGCAATTCTCAACACTTCATCGGAAATCGGCAAGTCCACTTGACCAAGTGCAATAACTACGGTGCCAAATGGATCAATCACTTGAGTGACCGTGTCGAACCTGGTTGGCAGCAAAGCATCAGTAAGTGGATTGCGCTGACGTGTACCCGATTGATCGTGGTCGCCTTCGTCGCCATCGCCATCTGCGTTTTGATTGCGCTCGCGAAGTGATTCGGCAATGGTGACTACGCGAGAGTCAAGACCTTTGTCCACTTGTTGCATCAGTTGCTTTGAAAATGTGGAATAGATACCGATTGACAATGCACCAACAACGACCATCACAATGATGCTGGTGGTCAGCAATAGCCGCGTGCGCATACTCATGATTGCCTCATGACATAACCAACTCCGCGCACGGTGTGCAGCAGTCGTTCTTCGCCACTGTCGTCTAACTTGCGACGCAAGTATCCAATGTACACATCGAGTGATTTTGAGTTGGTTTCAAAGTTGTAACCCCAAATGTGTTCATACAAATATTCACGCGACAGCACGATGTCGCGTTGCTCGAGCAAAATATGCAACAGATCAAATTCGGTTTTTGTGAGCTCGAGCACGGTATTTCCGCGCTTTACTTCTCGTTTACTGACATCCATCGTCAGGTCGCCAATGGACATGACTGTGGCAGATGTTGGCGATTCGTAGCGGCGTAGTAACGCACGTACGCGAGCCAATAGTTCATCAACTGCAAACGGCTTTACCAAGTAGTCATCGGCACCGGCATCTAGGCCGGCAACGCGGTCACCAACTTCGTGCCGTGCGGTAAGGAGGAGTATTGGAGTGCGGTTGCCGACATGGCGAAGTTCGCGCGTAACGGTAAGGCCGTCGGCGAACGGCATCATTACGTCCATTACCACTGCATGTGGTTTCGCTGAAGTGATGAGTTCGAGTGCCGCGTTGCCATCGTTGGCGGTTTTCACTTGGTATCCCTCGAGGTCGAGCACACGCTCTACTGCCTTGCGCACCGATGGGTCGTCTTCAGCGACGACCACCAGGAATTCGGCGTTAGCTGCAGACTTCACAACATTGACGGTATCTCCCCGTAAACCCCAGTATTGGCGGGCTTTGCAAGGTTCTTGCCCAGTTCTTACCTTGTCTTGTTCTAATCCTTACCAAGCAGTCGCAAGATATCTCCACGCAAGGAACCCCCCGAGCGAGAGAGCGAAAGGAAATACACACATGAAGAAGCAAACACTCAGAATTGCAGCGAGTGCAGCAACAGTTGGCGTGATGTCAATTGTTGGATTCGGCATGGTTGCACACGCAGAGCCAAACCCAATCAAGGCAGTTGGACAGTCGTTTAATGGCATGTTCCATCGTCACGGCGGACACGGTCCTATGCAAAATTTGTCTTCAGTTGCAACGGCACTCAATATGTCGGAAGCAGATGTACGAACTCAGCTTGATGCCGGTAAGTCACTCGCCGACATTGCAGCTGCTCAGAACGTAAGTGTGCAGTCGGTTATCGATGCTGTTGTCGCTGACATGAAGGCTCATGTGGCAACCGAAGTTGCTTCGGGTGAAATAACTCAAGCTGAAGCAGATGCAAAGTTGGCTGACGTTGTTGCTCGTGCAACTGACAGGGTGAACGGTGTACGTCCTGCCGGAATGCCAGAAGGCATGGCGGGTGGAATGGGCGGACGTGGTCCATCACCGGAGAGCATTACTGCGATTGCAAAGGTGTTGAACCTGACCGAAGCACAATTGCAGACAGAAGTACAAAGCGGAAAGTCGCTTGCTGACGTTGCTGCTGCTCAGAACGTAAGTGTGCAGTCGGTAATTGATGCTGTGGTGTCACAGATGAAAGCACACATTGCGAGTGAAGTTGCTTCTGGCGAGATCACTCAAGCACAAGCCGACACCAAGTTGGCCGATGTAACCGCTCACGCAACCGACATGGTGAACGGTGTTCGACCTGCTGGAATGCCTGGCGACAAAGTTGGCGGCATGGGCGGTGGCAAAGGCGCACCTGGTCATCGCGGTCATGGCGACGATGGAGATGACGATGGTGAAGGTCACGACGACGGCGGAGCAGAAGACGGCGACGCCTAAAACCCCCCGTTAGGCGTTTTACAACGACCGGTGTTTGTCCTCCCCGACAACACCGGTCGTTTTGTATTTCGGCATCAGCAATTACGTGTCCTGAATATGAATAGTGACATCGGCGTTCATCGTGAATGCTCGAACTGACCAACTAAAAATGAATAGCGGAACGGTTCTCGTTGTAGAAACCGACACGGTGATGTATGGGTCGGCTCGTGTTGTAGTGACTGACACATTGGAGATTCCTGTTTCGGTTACCACCGCCTGCCGAATCGATTCGGCATTATCGGGCTCGAGCGATGCGGCGTACGCACCTGCATATGCACCGTGCCACAGTGCAAGCTGATCAGTAATTACCCGCGCAGCTACGAATAACGAAGAAATTGCGAGAATAATGAAGGGCAGTACTAACGCAAATTCAACTGCCGCTTGACCGCTGTCGGTGCGTGGCGATCTAGCCAAATGACTGCGCGCGACCCATGATGTTGTCAAAAACTTGGTTGAACATGTCGCCAATACGGCTGGCGCCTTCGCCGTTAGTTGCCCATGCAATGACCAGTAACGCAATGACTGCGGCTGCGAGTAACACCAGTGCGTATTCGGTGGTCGCTTGACCAGATTCATAGATGTGCTTCTTCATGGCTACATGTGTGCGCCAAGCCCGTTCAACGACCCAACAAATAGTGGGACTACTCCCAATAAAACAAACGATGGAAGCACGCAGGCCACTAAAGGAATAGCCATACGCACGGGAAGTTGTCGGGCGGCGGCGTCTAATTCCTGTCGGCGCTGTTGTCGCGACACGGTGCTGAGACGTTCCAGCATCGGGCCAACTGCAAGGCCGTCTCGTTCGCTTGCAAGCAATGCCTCGCACAACGCGAAGGCCGAGTGACCGAGCGTTACATGCAGTTGTCGAATGACATCTTGGAATCGAGAACCATGGGTAAGTAATTGACTGCAGTCGTGGAGAACGGTGCGAGTTGGCTCATCAACATATTGATACAACTGTTGGAATGCTTGAGGAGTGGACAAGCCAGACAGCAGTAAGACTCCGAGCATGTCTGTTGCGTCAATGATCTGTGAAGTCAATACCAGTTTTGATCCACGTTTTCGTCGCACTGTGCGAACCCGAAAAATGGCAATTGCGATGCCGCAAAACCACAGTGTGGTCATGGTTCACTGCGCGTGATGTGTGTGAACCATTTTCTGCCTGCAATGTTTAAGAACAGACCGATGACGATGCACAGCAATCCAAGTGGTGAATGCAAGAGAAATGATCGGGCATGAGACTGCCGTGCAAGTACCCACGTGCAAATTGCAAGCGGAATCCATGACAGCACTGAAGTGGATAAACGTATTTGTGCGGTTTGTGCTTGGCGTTCGTGTTCAATGTGTTCGCGTTCACGCAAAATAGATGCACTCTTTTCAAGCGTGTTGGCAATTCCGTAGCCGCCATTACTGGCAACTGAAAGTGTGCGGGTAGCTAATGCAATATCTGATGTCCAGTTATTCGGTGTGGTGTCGGCAATGGCGTTGGCTAGTGAGTGACCACGAATGCACTGCGTCGCAATAGGTTCAGTCCACCATGCGTGATGAGGGAAGCGTTCTGCAGTCTGCACAAATGCAAGTGTGAGCGAATAACCACTATGAACTTCGCGGGCAATGGCGTCGAGGAAATCGGCAACAGAACCGAGGTCTTGTTGGCTATGCGTGGATTCACCGAATGGAGAATTCAGAAGTCTCGCGCGAACCCATTGGCGCGTCCACCATCGCGGCAAGACAGCTTGGGTACCAAGCCACACTGCTGCGCCACAACTAAGTGCGCCAAGTATCAACAGAGCAATGTCAACTAACTGTTTCATTCAACTCGTGCCCTCGTGCGAGTGCCCGCAAGTACTTCGCCACCATTAAATAGGTGTCGCACGTGGCCCGAAAATGGAGTGGGAATTTCAACAATTTCACTGATGTAACGACGCCCAGTACTGCCGCGTGAAACATGTACCACTAGGTCGATTGCTGATCCCATGTGGTCGCGGATAATTTCTCGGTTCCATTGTGGGCAGTGCTGCAACATCAGTGACTCGATGCGCTGTAACGCCTGACTCGCAGAATGCGCATGACAGGTACTTAGCGAACCCGAGTGCCCGGTATTCAGTGCTGACAACATGTCCACCACTTCGGCGCCGCGAATTTCGCCAACGATGATGCGGTCAGGGCGAAGGCGAAGCGCGGTACGTACGAGATCGGTCATGTTCACGCCAGTGAGGCCCTCGGGTGTGTTGGGCCGAGTCTCCAGTTGCACGGCGTTGGGCAGGGTGAGTGAGAGTTCGCGTACATCTTCAATAGTGACCACTCGTTCGTGTTCGTTCATGTGTGAACACAGCACATTCAGCAACGATGTTTTTCCGCTGCCTGCTTTTCCCGACACCACGATGTTGCATCGGTTATGAACAGCCTGAAGCAACAAGTTGGTTACGGGTACTTCCGCAAAATGTTGCAACGAGAGGGTTTCTTGAGTGAATCGTCGAATACTGACGCACATGCCATGCGGACTGACAGGAGGAATAACCGCGCACAACCGTGAGCCATCGCGCAGTCGCGCATCCACGATTGGTGACACGCGGTCGAGGCGTTTGCCGAGTGGAAGCAAAATGCGTTCCACAATGGCATGAAGTTCTCCAGGGTGAAGTTCACTCACGTAGTGCATTCCTGCGTGGTCTTCGATGAACACAGAAGTTTCGTTATTGACCATGACTTCGGTGATATGTGGAGAAGCGAAGTGCGTTGCTAGCGAGCCCAGTTCGTCATGCAACATGTGCAAGATGCTGCGACAACATGGTGGGAATACGGCTTGCCAGTAAACCCGCATCGACACACCGAGCAATAGTTGGGTCAAGCGGTAGTTCGACCAACACTGGGGCACCAACTACCGACTCAACATCGCGTTTGCCCAGCGACCGGCCTGGCTCGTTAATGAGCACAATGCCGTGGGGTTTTACTGAAAGGTGCGCTGCCTTACGTAACGCTAAGTAGCACGGGCGAATGACGAGCAGTGACGTCGTTGCGTTGTTGATGAGTTGTGGAATGTGCCCACTTCCTGCATCAACCACTGTCAGTTCGTTTGATTTATCGAGTTCGGTAGCAAGTGTGTTGCAATGCTCGGAGGAGAGGTCGTGGTGCATGAGCGAACCGTTGCCCCGAGGGATGAGCGACACTCGCGCAGTTACTGGAATTTGCAGTGACTGGATTGGTTCGCGTTGCTGTTGTTGCAACCAATTGATGACGCCTTCGCCGGACGACTCGGCAATGCCGAGTGCCGATGGAATGTCACCCGCTAAATCGACAATGCGAACCGCAGCGTTATTGCGTTGCGCAAGGGTGAGGGCGAGTGCCGCACTGACCACCGTGGTTCCACTGCCACCTTTTAATGACCAACAAACAATCACATGTCCCCCTTCAGCCGGCAGGCGCCGTGCTTACGCGGGGATGTGTGCGTTAGTTACGTAGTTGGACTGCCAATTCTGCGGCAACGCGTGCATTGTTTTCTGCGAGTGACAAATTGGCAACCACGCTGGTGCCAGATGTTGCTGCGGCAATTGCACCAAGCACGTGTGGAGTTACTGCTGGCCCAACAATTCCTGCTTTGGCAGTTGCGGCTAACGCATCTTCAATAATTTTGTCAATCATGGTTTTGTCGAGCGAATCAGCAAGCGGAACGGGCACACAGGCAAGAATTCCGCCAGTGCGGCCAAGCGCACGATGCGCGCGGGTATAGCTGGCAAGTTGCTGCACGGTGTCGACGCGTGCAGGAATTGGCAAGCCACTTGAGTGAACAGTGAATGCAGGGAACTCATCGCATGCCACACCAACTACTGGAACACCAAGGGTTTCTAGGTATTCAAGAGTGCGTGGAAGATCGAGGAATGATTTGGCACCAGCGCAAACGGTGACCACAGGGTGTGCGGCAAGCGCTCCCAAGTCGGCGCTGATGTCTCCATGAAGTTGCACATCGCGGTGCACGCCGCCAATACCGCCAGTTGCGAATACACCAATACCTGCGCGTGCGGCAAGTAATAGCGATGCCGACACCGTTGTTGCGCCAACGCTCCACTGTTGCGCAATTGCCAATGCAAGTTCGCGTTCGCCAGCCTTTTTGGCCGGCCCGAGAATGCGCTCGTGTTCACTTTCGTTCAGGCCAACGCGTGCAACGCCATCGATAACTGCAGTAATTGCGGGCACGGCGCCGGCTTTGCGAATGGCAGCAATGCAGCTGGATAATGCTTGAGCATTTGCTGGTGACGGCAAACCAAGATTGGAAAAAATGGTGGATTCAAGCGCAACGACTGCACCATTGCTGGCAAGTGTGTCGCGAACTTCGGTAGATACGGAGATGGTGGTCATAGTTGTTCCTGTTGTTGAGATGTGTTTAGCGTTGCGCCAGGTGATTGCAGCACGCGCGAAGCCAACGCATTTCCTTGCGTGATTGCTTCGGCGATGTTTTTAGTTTGTTCGTAGCGAGGCAAGAAACCAGCGGCAAATGCATCGCCTGCGCCGGTGGTATCCACAATGTTGGCAATGGGAGTTACAGCAACTTCTGTGGTGGTGCCATCGTGTTGCACTGCAATCACTGGCAGCGGTCCTTGTTTAATGACGGTAAGTACTGCGCCGTTCATTGGCTGTTTCGCGCTTACACCAAGCACGGCTGCTTCGTCTTCGTTACACAAAAAGACATCGGGTTGCAGCGATTGAATCAGTGAGCGATAGCGGTCTGTTCCATAGTTTTTGAGAACAGATGACGATGACGCGTCGAGCGAAATGAGCGCTCCGTTTGCGCGTGCCGTGTTGATGTACTGCACACACGTTGATGCAAGCGGTTCGTCGGTAAGTGAATACGTAGGTACGTGCAAAATGCTCACGTCATTCATGAGTGTTGCATCGAAGTGTGCAAGATGCGATGCAACGCCGCGGTCGGTAAGAAATGATCGTTGGCCATTTGGTTGCACCAGCACCACGATGCTGCCCGTGCGGCCATCGGAAATGACTTGCGTGTCAACACCCGAGTCACGGAGTACTTCGCATAAGTGTGAACCGAGTCGGTCATGCCCAACTTGACCAATGAAACGCGATGGTGTTCCCGTAAGCGCAGCAAACATGCTGACGTTTGCAGCACTGCCACCGCGGGTGCGACGAATGACTGATTCAGTATCGCTACCGATATTTAGCTCAGTATTGAGCCACACCACCACATCTTCAACAAGGTCACCAATCGTGCACAGCACGGGCGATGCAGTTCTTGCTTAAACCGAAAGTAGGTCGCGTGCGCCGGTGTCACTTGATGGGTGACGCAGCTTGCTCATTGCGCGCGCTTCAATTTGGCGAATGCGCTCACGAGTGAGGTTGAATGCTTCGCCAACTTCTTCAAGTGTGCGTGGCTCGCCGCGGTCGAGACCGAAACGAAGCGCAAGAATTTCGCGTTCACGCTGATCGAGTGGAGCAAGCAGGCGCGAAATTTCTTCTGGCAACAAAGCAGTTGCAGCAACTTCGAACGGCGATTCTGCTGCACGGTCTTCAACAACGTCACCGAGTTCGGCATCGCCGTCTTCGCGCAATGGTTCCGACAATGACAATGGTTCTGCAGCAAAGCGCAAAGCTTCTGTCACTTTGTCTTCTGGCATTTCAACTTCTTTTGACAATTCAGCAAGTGTTGCTGGACGACCAAACTTCAACTCGAGGCGCGAGCGCGCCTTTTGCAAACGGGCGAGTGTGTCGCCAGCGTGGACCGGAAGTCGAATGGTGCGACCAGTGTTTGCAATGCCGCGCGTAATTGCCTGACGGATCCACCATGTTGCATAGGTAGAGAATTTGAAACCCTTACGCCAGTCAAACTTTTCGACGGCGTGCATCAGGCCAAGGTTGCCTTCTTGAATGAGGTCGAGCAGCGGAAGACCAGATGCCTGATACTTCTTGGCAATGGACACCACTAGGCGCAAGTTGCTTTGTACGAATTGACGCTCTGCTTTAGTTCCATCGCGCTGGTCTTTGCGAAGTTCGCGGCGACGGTTTGGAGTAATGGTCTTATCGTTCGTTTCAAGTTCGGCGGTTGCTTGCTTGCCGGTTTCAATTGCCTTCGCCAAACGAACTTCGTCGTCCTTTGTGAGGAGGGCGTACTGGCCGATGTCGGTGAGATAGAGACGGACTAGGTCTTCTTCGTCACGATCGATACGGTC